>CALVTZ010000164.1 GCA_944363255.1 uncultured Clostridia bacterium | reverse complement strand
GCGCCCGCAAGTGTTGCGGGCGCGCCCTTTATTCTGTACCGTCAAAGTTTTGTGATCACGAAGTAGAAGAAGAGCGCGGCGAACGCAATGCCGACCAGGGCGTATGCGATGACGTACTTGCGCTTGTACTTCCTGTTGGAGCTGTCGATCATGGCGGACATCCTGCCAAAGCGATCCTCCGTCCGCTTGAGCTGCGCAAAGAGATTTTCGTCTGGATCGCGCAGCTTTTTCAGGCTCGCAGCCGCCTGCTTTGCCGCCGCAAGGCACTTGTTCGCCCGCGCATAGTTTGCGGCGACGGCGGCGACGGGCGGCGACATCTTTTCAAGATCCATGCGCTTGAACTTGTTCTTGCCCGCAAGATCGCGGGTGCTGTACGGGAAGAACTTGCCCCGCGTCGCGCTCTCGAAGTGCGTCTCCGGGAAACGCGCCGCCACCTCCTGCATACTCAGATCGAGCAGCAGTAGATTGGCGCGCAGATGCGCCGACCACGCCCTCCCCTCGCCGGGGTACTTGTTGACGAGCTCCTGCGTGAGCGGGAGCGCCTCCTCTGCGTGTTCCAGCAGCAAGAACGCCTCTGCACGCTCCAGCTCCGCCTCGAAGCCCGCCGCCTGTTCGCGCTCCGTCTGCGTCTTTTCCTGCTCGTAGCTCGCGCCGCAGTAGGGGCAGACGGCCTTCCCGCCCACCTCTTCAAGCGGCGCGCCGCACGCGCTGCATTTGAGTTCGACCATTGCCATATTTCACACCTCTCACGAAAAAGAACCCGCCGTGTTGGGCGGCGGGGACTTCTTATTCTGCTTCGCGTTCGCGGATCTCCACATTGTACTTCTTGGAGCCGCGGGGCGTTGCGGAGCGCACGAGCGTACGAAGCGCCTTGGCGATCTTGCCCTGCTTGCCGATGACCTTGCCCATATCGGACTCCGCCAAGAGCACGGTGACGGTGATCGCGTCCTCGCTCTCCTCCACGTTGTATTCGATCTTATCCTTGTCCTCTGCAAACTGCTCGACAATGTACTTGATGAGATCCAACATTTCGCTGCCTCCTCGTCCTCAGACTTACTTCTTGGACTTCTTCGTCTTCGTCTTTGCGGGAGAGAGCTTCGTGGACTTCTCCATGGCGCCCGCCTGCACGAGAAGGGACTTCACCGTCTCCGTGGGCTGAACACCCTTGGACAGCCAATCCTTCGCCTTGTCCACGTCCACCGTAAGGGTAACGGGCTGGGACTTGGGATCGTAGAACCCGACTTTGTCGATGTACTCACCCGTTGCCGCCTTGCGCGCGTCCACCACTACGATACGGTACACGGGGGACTTCTTGTCGCCCATGCGCACCAATCTCATCTTGACCATAATTGTTTACCTCCGTATTTATAAAAAATGTTTTAGCTTACTTAAAAGGGAAGTCTGCCGCGTCCCTTGCCGCGCATCTGCTTCATCAGCTGTTTGCTCTGTTCGAACTGCTTCAAAAGCTGGTTGATCTCCTGCACCGTCGTGCCCGAACCGAGGGCGATGCGGCGCTTTCTCGAAGAGTTGATGATCTGCGGGTTGTCGCGCTCGCGCGGCGTCATGGAGAGGATGATCGCCTTGGTGCGCTCGATGCGGCGCTCGTCGATGTCCTTCTCGCTCACTTTGAGCTTGCCGATGCCGGGGAGCATTCCCATGAGCGCGCCCGCGCCGCCCATCTTCTTCAGCGTTTCAAACTGCTGCAGATAGTCTGTAAGGGTGAAGGAGTTCTCGCGCATCTTGCGCTCCATCTCCTTTGCCTGCTGTTCTGTGACCGCCTCCTGCGCCTTTTCGATGAGGGAGAGCACGTCGCCCATGCCCAGAATGCGGGACGCCATGCGGTCGGGATAGAAGGGCTCGAGGTCGGTGAGCTTTTCCCCCACGCCGATGAGCTTGATGGGCTTGCCCGTGACCGCCTTGATGGAGAGGCAGGCGCCGCCGCGGGTGTCGCCGTCCAGCTTGGTGAGGATGACGCCCGTGATGGAAAGGCGAGCGTTGAACGTCTCTGCAACGTTTACGGCGTCCTGTCCCGTCATGGCGTCTACGGTGAGCAGCGTCTCCGTGATCTCCACTTCCCGCCCGATCTCTTCCAGCTCCTTCATGAGCGCGTCGTCGATGTGCAGACGGCCTGCGGTATCGAGAATAACGGTATCGTACCCCATCTTGCGGGCGTATTCCACCGCCTGTTTCGCCGTCTTGGGGGGCGCTTGCGTGCCCTTTTCAAATACCTCTGCCCCCGCCTTCTGCCCAACGACTTTGAGCTGTTCGATGGCGGCGGGACGATAGATGTCGCACCCGACGAGCAAGGGGCGCTTGCCCTGCTTTTTGAGCAGAAGCGCGAGCTTGCCGCACAGCGTCGTCTTGCCCGCGCCCTGAAGTCCGCACATCATGATGACGGTGGGAAGTTTGGACGCGACTTCGAGCTTGGCATTGCCCGCGCCCATGAGCGCGATGAGCTCGTCGTTGACGATCTTGATGACCTGCTGGGCGGGATTGAGCGATTGCAGCACTTCCTGCCCCACC
>CALVTZ010000163.1 GCA_944363255.1 uncultured Clostridia bacterium | reverse complement strand
GCTCGCCCGCTATCTGCGCGGAAAGGAACTCGGGCAGGACACGCTGAAAAAGGCGTATCGATTTCTGCTCTCCAAGGGATTTGACTACGAAATTGCAAAACAGGCGCTCTCTCGCTACGGGGAGGAACAGGAGGGGCTTTAACGCCCGCAGGAGGTAGGGAATGTACAACACTTATACGCTGGAGGAGATGCGCCTTGCAGACCGTGAGGCGATGAAGCGCGTCTCCTGCGAAGAACTCATGGAACGCGCGGGCAGGGCGCTTGCAGACGCGGTTCAGGCGGCAATGCACCGCCTTGGCGTGGGCGACGCGCTCTTCGTGTGCGGCGGCGGGAACAACGGCGGAGACGGCTTCGTGGCTGCCCGCATTCTCATGGAGCGCGGGGAGGAGGCGTGCGTTCTCTGCCTTGCGCAGAAGTTTTCGCCCGCGGCGCAACAGGCGAAGGAGCGCTACAACGGCGACATTTTGGGGCGCATTCCCAGAAGAAGGTATGCGCTCGTTGTGGACTGCGTGCTGGGCACGGGCATCACGCGCGCACCGGAGGGGGACGCGGCTGCCCTCATCGCCTTTATCAACAGCGGCGCGGAGTATGTGATCGCGTGCGACCTTCCAAGCGGGCTTGCGGAAAACGGCATTGCGCTCTCGCCCTGCGTGCGCGCAGACGAGACGGTGACGATGGGGCTTGTTAAGAGCGCGCTGCTGCTTGCGGACGGCGCGGATGTCGCGGGCGAAGTCAAACTTGCAGACATCGGCATCGCGCCCGTTGGCGCGGGCGCGCAGGTGTGGGAGGATAGGGACGCGAAGGTGTTCTTCCCCAAAAAGCGCAGCAATGTGCACAAGGGAACGTTTGGCAGCGCGTGCATCCTTGCGAGCAAGGAGCTTGCGGGCGCGGCGTTCCTCGCGGCGAGTGCCTGCCTCAAATCGGGCGCGGGCTATACGCGGCTGTGCGTCTCCAAGGAGCACTTCGGCACGGCGGTGGGGCGGCTGCCTGCTGCGGTGCTGCGCGTCTTTCAGGCGATCGATGGGGAGATCCTCTCCGCAGACAGCATCGCGCTCGGCATGGGTTCGGGCGTGAGCGATCGATTGTACGCCCACCTCATGGAACTGCTCTCAGCCTATTCGGGAACGCTCGTGCTCGACGCGGATGCGCTCACGACGATCGCGGAATACGGCGTCGACATTTTGAAAAACAAGGCGTGCGACGTTGTCATAACGCCGCACCCCAAGGAGTTCTCCCGCCTCACGGGTAAGCCCGTGAAGGAGGTGCTCGCAAACGCGGTGGAGCTTGCGCGCACATTTGCAAAGACGTACTCCGTCACCGTCGTGCTCAAAAACAACCGAACCATCATCACGGACGGAGACCGCGTTGCCATCAATCCGACGGGCAGCCCCGTGCTTGCCAAAGGGGGGAGCGGAGACGTGCTCTCCGGGCTGCTTGCGGGCACGTGTGCGCGCGGCATCCCGCCCTTTGAAGGAGCGTGCGTCGCCTCCTATCTTCTGGGGCGCGCAGGGGAGTGCGCGGCGGAAAAAATGGGGGAATACGCGCCCGATGCAAACGACGTGATCAACTTCCTCCCCGCGGCAATGATGAGCTTATAACGGTGAAAAAAGCGCAGCGAACTGCGCTTTTTTGCTGTTTTCGAAGTACTATGTCACACATAATCGGCAATTTACGCCGAAAAACCGAAAAATCGCACGGTGACGGCACAGAGCAGCAGGATACTTCCCGTCACCAAATAGTAGACGGGAAAGAAGGTGAACAGGCTCATGAGCAGCAGTAAAATGCCGCTGATGAAGTAGGGGCGCGCGTTGAGCTTACAGAAGAACGCGCGCACTTTTTGTCTTGCGCTGCGGCGGGAAAGGTTGCCGCGGATGAGGGGGCTCGGCATCTTCTCCGTGCGCGAAAAGAGGGCGTAAATTTCGTTCGCTTTCAGGCAGCGTACACTAAAACGGGCGGCGAGTTTTTGCGCTTCGGGGGAGAGGTCGTTGCAGGCGAGGCTGAAGCCTTCCCCCTCCTTGATGAGCTGCGCAATGGCGTCTGCGGAGAGGGGCTGCATGGTGAACCTGGCGTGGAGCACGCCCTCCTCCGTTTGAATGGCGTCGCCCGCGCAATGCGCCTCCTTTCCGTCCGCTGTAAGCGCTTCCACAAGGCGGGCGCGCACGCGCTCCTCCCGCTCGAGGGCGAGGTGCAGCATGAGGGCTTCCCGCTCCTGCGCCTCTCGTTTGGACAGCCGCATTCTGCGGTGTCTGCCGTTCATGATGAGAAAGAGGACGAGCGCGAGCGCAAGGGAGAGCAGGATGCTCACGGGGATGCAGAGCGCAAAGGGCAGGCGGTAGTAGCGCATGATGCACAGCGTGAGCACGCACGCCGCCGTGGAGTAAAAGATGAGGTCGGCGAACAGGGGAAAATCAACTCGTTTCATGCTATGATTTTTGCCCGTTCATTTTCAAATTACACTTGTAATCGGCAAAATTATGTTGTATAATGTAGGTGTATGAAGATAGCACTCTTTGGGGGATCTTTCGATCCCGTTCACAGCGAGCACGTAAAACTT
>CALVTZ010000162.1 GCA_944363255.1 uncultured Clostridia bacterium | reverse complement strand
CATCATCTACTGCACCTTCTCCTTCGCGGATACGGCTGCAGAGGCAGATTCGCCCTTCGCCTTCGAGTGGGCAGACAGAGAGACGGAGGGGAGCTTCTCCAACCTCTACTACGAGGCGCTCAAGGCAAACGCCTTCACGAGCTATTCGGACAACCGCCGCTCCAGCGTCATCAACGCCTACCTCGACGGCAGCAAGGTGTACGAGGAGCGCTATGCCGACCTCTCGAACATGGGGCAGTAACGGAGTAAAACATGGATTGGTTTACATCGATTTGGAAATCGATCGTACTTGGAACGGTGCAGGGACTCACGGAGTTCCTGCCCGTTTCTTCTAGCGGGCACCTCACCTTCTTGCAGCGGGTGCTCGGGTACGATCTCGGCGGCGGAAGCATGACTTTCGTGAATATCATGATGCACCTCGGCACCCTCATCGCCGTCGTCATCGCCTTCCGCAAATCCATCCTCGCCCTCTTCAAAAAGCCCTTCAAGATGCTCTTCATGCTCATTGTGGCGACCATTCCCGCAGGGCTTGCAGGGGTATTTTTGGGCGACAAAATTGACGAGATCTTCTCGGGCGAGCGCGCGCTGCTCTATCTCGCGCTCTGCTTCGCCTTCACGGGGCTCATCCTGCTCATTGCCGAATTTGTCGCCAAGCGGCAAAAGAAGGTGCGCCCGCTCGGGTGGGGGAATGCCGTCGCCATGGGCGTGGTGCAGGTGGTCGCGCTGCTGCCCGGCATCTCGCGCAGCGGCTCCACCATCGTCGCGGGCACGGTGACGGGCGCCAAGCGGGAGGACGTTGCAAAGTTCTCCTTCCTCATGAGCATTCCCATCATTCTGGGCGGCTTTGCGGTGGAGGTGTACGACGTTGCCAAGACGCCCGAAGTGGTCACGAGCATGGGCGCGAGCGGCATCGTGGGCGTGATCATCGGCGTCATCTTCGCGGCGGTGTTCGGCTTCCTCGCCATCAAGCTCATGATGCGCGTCATCAGCAAGGCGAACTATATGTGGTTCACCATCTACCTCGTGCTGCTCTCGCTCACCTGTTTCTGGCTGGACGCGCTCGCCGTTGTGTAAGCGGGGCGCATAATTTCCCGCCGCCTGCGCAAGATAGCGTTGGAGGTGAAGCGCATGAGACTTGATTGCGGCGATATCTGCCCCAAGACGGGCGCCTATAAGGTGATCGACGGGCAGGGCAAGGTCGTGAATACCGTGTACGTGGGCAAGGGCGAGACGATGCCCCCCACGCAGTATTCTGGCTGCTACTACGAATCGGAAAACTAAAGAAAAAAAGGGGCGCGAAGGCAAATGCTTTCGCGCCTCTTTTGCACCAAAACCGCGCCAACCCGAATAGGATGAAGAAAAATGCGTCAAAAGGGGGGGCAAGGTATGGGGTTGAAGGCAGAGGGGGAATATCCCGCACTTACGGGCATCGAGGAGGACGGGGCGGCGCTGCGCCTGCTCTCGCCCGTGTACGCGGGGCGGGAGGGGGAACTCACCGCCACGCTGCAATATGTGTATCAGTCCGTCCTGCTCGGCGCGAGCGGGGAGGAGAAACTTTCCAAATTGCTGCTCTCCATCGCCGTCACGGAGATGCACCACGTGCAGATCTTGGGCACGCTCATCACCAAGCTGGGCGCGCCGCCGCTGTTCACCGCCCGTCCGCCCTATCCCGTGGGGTACTACTCCGCCTCTTGCGTCAACTACGTGCGCAGCGTGCAGGGAATGCTCTCCGCCGATATTCTCCTGGAGCGGGAGGCGATCGCCTGTTACGAGCGCATCTTAAGCAAGCTCGATCATCCCCGCGTCGCCGCCGTTCTCGCGCGCATCCTCAGGGACGAGGAGGTTCATCTTTCCACGTTGGAAGGGGCGCAGCGGGAATACCTCCGTTGAGTTCGGGCAAAAATTTCCAATAGCGCACGGGCAGATACCCGCGCATCTGTTTGAGCCGCTCGCGGGAGGGAATGTTCACGCTCGCATAGTAGCGCTTCCACAGGTCGCGCCACGCCTCCTCGTCGGCGGAGAGCAGCACGTCCGCGCGCTCGAGCGGGGCGACAAAGCTCTCCTTTCCGTCGTACACCACCGCCTTCTTGCGCCCCACGTCGTGAATGACGAAGGGGTACTTGGGCAGGCGGGCGCGGAAGTGGGGGAGCAGCAGGTCGCAGATGTCGTGATCGGGCGAGATGGGGGCGTACAGCGCGCCGCTCGCGCTCTCCATAAAGCGCAAAAAGCCGTGGAAGCGGTGCACCTCGTAGCTCACGCGGTGGATGCACTCGTTCGCCGCCGTCACGATCGGTTCGCCGTGCATTCCGCGAATGGGCATCTTCATGACGGAGAGCAGGCGAAAATAGCGAAAGGCAACGTTGTCGCGCGCCCGTTCGCCGCTGCGCAGCATCATGTCCAGGTCGTGCACGCACTTCTTGTCAAAGGACAAAAAGCGCTGTTTGCATTTCTCCGCCTTTTCCGCGTCCGCCTTGATGAAGAAGGACTGCTGCCCCAGGCTGAGCTGCGAGCTCCCGCTCGTGAGAATGGCGTCCTTGTCGTGGTAGGCAAGCAGGAAGGCGGTGAAAAATCCCTCGCGCGAGCCGTCGTAAAAGTAAGTCATAATTCCCCCGTAAGCGCCGTTTGCGCCGCCTG
>CALVTZ010000161.1 GCA_944363255.1 uncultured Clostridia bacterium | reverse complement strand
CCGTGGCAAGCCCGATCTGGTTGCCGTAGGAGGAATACCCCGCCGCCGCCGTCGTCACCAGCTTGCGCTGCGGGAGCTTGCCCTTCATGGTGTCCTTTACGGGGAGCAGCGGATCGGCTGCGCCCGTCACGCGCATGGCGGCATAGACGTAGCTTCTGCCCGAGAGCGGATCGCGAATGGCGCCGCCGATGCAGGTCGCCGCGCCACCGAAGGGCTCGATCTCCGTGGGGTGGTTGTGCGTCTCGTTCTTGAAGAGGAGCAGCCAGTCCTCCTCCTTGCCGTCCACCTGTACCTTCATCTTGACGGTGCAGGCGTTGATCTCCTCCGACTCGTCCAGCTTTTGCAGCATTCCCCGCTTTTTGAGCAGCTTCGCCGCGATGGTGCCGATGTCCATGAGGTTGATGGGCTTGGTGCGATCGAGCTCCTTGCGGGCGGAGAGGTATTCCTCATACGCCTCGGCAAGCAGCTCGTCCTCGAACTGCACCCCGTCGATGGTGGTGAGGAAGGTGGTGTGGCGGCAGTGATCGGACCAATAGGTGTCGAGCATCCTGATCTCCGTGAGGGTGGGATCGCGCCCCTCCTTTTGGAAATACGCCTGGCAGAAGGCGATGTCGTCGAGGTCCATGGCGAGCGCGTACTGCTTGACGAAGCCCTCCAGCCCCTCGCGCGTGAGCTGCAGGAAGCCGTGCAGGACGGCGACGTCCTGCGGGACGGGATGATCGATCTTCAGCGTCTCGGGCAGGGCAAGGCTCGCCTCCCTGCTCTCCACGGGGTTGATGACGTAGCGCTTGATGGCGGCAAGTTCCTCCGCCCCGACCGCGCCGTACACCGCATACACCTTGGCGGTGCGGATGATGGGACGCTTGCCCTTGGAGATGAGCTGCACGCACTGCGCCGCGGAGTCCGCGCGCTGATCGAACTGCCCGGGAAGGTACTCAACTGCAAATACGGTCGCGCCGTTCAAGTCCACCTGCTCCGTAGCCATGTCCATCTGCGGCTCGGAGAACACCGTCTTGACGCATTCGTCAAAGAGGGATTTTTGCATCTCCTCCGCGTCGTAGCGGTTGATGACGCGAATGCGCGTTACCCCCTTGATCTCCAGCAATTCGTTCACGTCGGATAGCAGGGCGCGCGCCTCGTTGTCGAACCCCGCCTTCTTCTCTACAAAGATGCGATATACCATTTATTCCTCCAAAGCCGCAAGAGCGCGACTGCCGATGTCCGAGCGCTTGTACGCGTTCTCAAAGTGGATATTGTCTGCAAGCTCATACGCCCGCTCGATGGCGCGCCGCAGCGTCTTTGCCGTGGCGACTGCGCCCAGCACTCTGCCGCCCGCCGTAACGAGCTCCTCGCCGCGCAGCTTCGCGCCCGCCACGTAGATCTCCTCGCCGGGGCCGACCGTGGGCATGGTGATGGGATAGCCCGCGTCGTAGTGCTTGGGATAGCCCGCGGAGGCGAGCACCACGCAGCACGCCGCGCCGTCCTCAAAGCGCACCATGTCCTCCCTGAGCACGCCGCCGCGCACGGCGAGCATGATCTCCAGAAGGTCGCTCTTCAACAGGGGAAGCACCACCTGCGTTTCGGGATCGCCGAAGCGGCAGTTGTATTCGATGACCTTGGGGCCGTTGGGCGTGAGCATGAGCCCGAAGTACAGACAGCCCTTGAAGGGACGCCCCTCCCGCGCCATCGCCTCGATGGTGGGGCGGAAGATCTTCTCCATGCACTCGCGCGCGACTTCCTCCGTGTAGTAGGGGTTGGGCGCGATGGTGCCCATGCCGCCCGTGTTCAGCCCCGTGTCGCCGTCGCCCGCGCGCTTGTGATCCATGGAGGAGAGCATGGGAACAACGATCTTGCCGTCCGTAAAGGAGAGGACGGACACCTCGGGCCCCGTCAAAAACTCTTCGATGAGGATGCTGTTGCCGCTTGCGCCGAACACCTTGTCGCACATGATCTCCTTGACGGCTGCCTTGCCCTCTTCCAGCGTGTTCGCGATGACGACGCCCTTGCCGAGCGCCAGCCCGTCCGCCTTGATGACGGCGGGGAAGGCGGCGCCTTCGAGATAGCGCATGGCGTCCTCCGCGTTCGTGAACGTCTCGCTCGCAGCCGTGGGAATGTTGTATTTTTTCATGAGCTCTTTGGAAAAGACCTTGCTGCCCTCGATGATGGCTGCCGCCTTATTGGGGCCGAAGCAGGGCACGCCCACCGATTCGAGCGCGTCCACACAGCCCAAAACGAGCGGATCGTCGGGGGTGACGACGGCGAAGTCCACCTTCTTTGCGCGGGCAAAGGAGAGGATACCGTCGATGTCCGTCGCCTTCACGGGCACGCACTCTGCGTCCGCCGCAATGCCGCCGTTTCCGGGCAGGGCATAGATCTTGCCCGCCCTTCTGCTCTTTTTGAGCGCCTTGATGACGGCGTGTTCTCTTCCGCCGCCGCCCACTACCAAAATGTCCATTCGAATTTCTCCTGTTCAGATCTTGCAGGCGAGCTTCCCCGCCCGACGAAAAATGCTTGCGCGCAAACCCGCCTCAAACAGGTTTGCGCGTTGCGTGTGATTTAGTGATGGAAGAGGCGCATCCCCGTGAACGCCATCACCATGCCGTACTTGTCGCACGCCTCGATGACGAGGTCGTCGCGGACGGAACCGCCCGGCTGCGCGATGTACGAGACGCCGCTCTTGCGCGCGCGCTCGATGTTGTCCGAGAAGGGGAAGAAGGCGTCGCTGCCCAGCGACACGCCCGTGATCTT
>CALVTZ010000160.1 GCA_944363255.1 uncultured Clostridia bacterium | reverse complement strand
GAAGCCCGAAACTTTTCCGTTCATATCGGGCAGCGCCGCCTGCAGCGAGCGGACGAGCGCGGGCGGAAGATACGCCTGCACGGGCACGAACGCCGTTCCTGCAGCGTAGGTGGGCGTGACCTCGCCAAAGTAGTAGCTCTCACGCCCGGAGAGGAAGTCGCCCATGAGCTGCACGGGGGCGCGGTACCCGCCGCCCGCCGCCAGGAACGCCGCGCGCTCCATCTTGCGCTGAAACATGACGCCTGCGAGCGGGTGTTCGCTTGCAAAGTCCTCCCGCTTCACCTGCACGACGAGGGCGGCATTGGCGTTGCGCCCGTCGCGGGCAAAGTTGCTCATGCCGTTGACGACGACGCCCCCCTCCTCGCTTGCCGCGGGCACGACTTCCCCGCCCGGGCACATACAAAAGCTGAAGCACGCCCGCTCCCCCGCGTGGGAGACGAGCTTGTAGTCGGCTGCGGGCAGACCTTCATACCCCGCGCCGTACTGCGCCCTGCCGATGTGCGACTGCAGGTGCTCCACGCGCACCCCCGCCGCAAACTCCTTTTGCTCCATCAAAAAGCCGCGGGAGAGCAGCATTTCGAAGGTATCGCGCGCACTGTGTCCCACGGCGAGCACCAGCTCGTCCGCGTCCTCCCATGTACCGTTGACGCACACCGAATGCAGCGCGCCGTTTTCCACGCGCACGTCGTCGAGGTGGGCGCAAAAGCGCACCTCTCCACCCCGTTCGAGAATACGTTTGCGAATATTGGCGACCACCGCGCGCAGTTTGTCGCTGCCGATGTGCGGCTTGCCCAGATAGGCGATCTCCTGCGGCGCGCCCATTTCCACGAAGCGCTCCATGACCTCGCGGTTGAGCGGGCTGTTCGTCTGCGTGTTCAGTTTTCCGTCCGAAAAGGTGCCCGCGCCCCCTTCGCCGAACTGCACGTTGCTCTCTGGCTCGAGCGAACCCGTCTTTTGAAAGCGCTCCACATCCCGAATGCGCTCCTCCACCGGCTTCCCCCGCTCGATGAGGATGGGGCGAATGCCGTGATCGAGCAGGCGCATGGCGCAAAACAGCCCCGCGGGGCCCGCGCCCACCACATACACGCGCGGCATGGGCTTTGCGATCTTCTCGTAAATTTTCAGCGGCTTGGGCTGCGGGCGATCGGCGCACTCCACCGAGTACACCCACTTGATATTCGCCTTGTCGCGCGCGTCCAGCGACTTTTTGAGAATGCGGAAGTGCTTGCAGGGCGCGCGCAGTTTGCGCTCGCACAGCTTGATGAGCGCGCTCTCCTTCTGATGCGGTTTGAGCGTGAGATTGTTCAAAGTAAGCAGCATATTCCCTCCGCCGCGGCGTGTGCGCTTGCAAACGCCCAATGCAGATTGTATCCCCCGCATTCGCCGTCCACGTTGAGGATCTCCCCCGCGAAGAACAGCCCCCTGCGCCGCGTGCTCATGAGGTACTCGTCCACTTCGCCAAGCGGAACGCCCCCCTTCGTCACCTGCGCATAGGAAAAGCCCAGGCTCCCCGTCACGGGCAGGGCGAAGTCCTTGACGAGGGCAAGCGCCCCCTTGCCCGCCGCCCGCCGTTCGAGCGCGCGGCTGAGCCCGTTGTTGACGACGCACAAGAGCCCGCCCCGCGCGTATGCCGCGGCGAGTTTTTGCGGGGAGACGTCGGGCAGAAGATCGATGTGCAGCACGTCGCCCGCCCGCGCAAAGGAGGAGGCGCGGAAGATGAGATCGCCCGAGACGCCGCTCTCCGTGAACAGCACGTCCCCCCTGCCTGAAAACAGCTCCTCCTTCCCCCGCAGAACGGTGAGGGCGGCGTCCACGCGAATGCCCTTGAGCCCGCGCACGAGCGTGGGATCGCAGCGCAGCTGCACGAGCGCGGGAGCAAGCTCCGTGACGGTGTGCCCGAAGCGCTTTGCAAGCGCGTAGCCGTTTCCGTCCGTGCCGAAGTTGGGCGCGGCGCACCCGCCCGCAGCGAGCAAAACTGCGTCTGCACGCATCTGTCCGCCCGCCCATGTAAGCAGGAATTGCCCGTCGTATGTAAGCGACGACACCTGCGCGCCCAGGCATACTTGCACGCCGAGGCGCTCGAGTTCAAAGCGCATGAGATCGGTGACGGCGGAAGCCTGGCGGGAAGCGGGATACACCCGTCCGCGCGCATCGGGCAGGAACACGCCGCCCAGCCCTTCGAGAAAGCGCACCGCGTCCTCATAGCCGAATCGCGCGAGCACTTGTTCCGCTTTTTTGCGATCGTCTGTAAAATAATGGGACATACCCACGTGCACGTTCGTCACGTTGCCCTGTCCGTTTCCCGTAGCGGAGAGCTTGCGCCCCAGCCGTTCGCCCCTCTCCAACAGGACGGGGGTATGCCCCGATTTTGCGAGCAGGATGGCGGCAGTCATGCCCGCCGCGCCCCCGCCGATGATAGCCACTTTTTTCATCATATTACTATGATACCCCTTCTTAAAATTTTTGTCAACAGTTGACAGAAATACTTTTTTGTGTTACAATGAACAAAAGGAGTAAAATCATGAATTGTATGCTTGCGAAATCCGTTCTTGAATATCTCAAAGAGAACCTCGCGCTCACCATTGTGCTCGGCGTCATTCTCGTGCTCATCGTCGCGCTCGTCATCACCATGATCGTTCTGGGCGTGAAGAATAAAAAGGCGCAAAAGGCGGCAGTTGAAGCCTTCGCCCCCGCAGAAGACGGTGCGGAAGAACCCGCCCCTGCGGAAGAACCCGCTCCCGTTGAAGAGCCTGCAGAAGAGCCCGTCGCAGCGGAGGAACCCGCTCCCGTCGAGGAACCTGCAGAAGAGCCTGCTCCCGCCGAGGAGCCGG
>CALVTZ010000159.1 GCA_944363255.1 uncultured Clostridia bacterium | reverse complement strand
CAAAAAGACGGGCATGAAGGAGGTCCGCGAATTGGTGGAGGAGATCACCACCATCATGACGTACGAGAGCATGCGCGACGTCGAGCTCGTTCCCGTGCAGGTGGAAACCCCCCTCGAAGTGACGACGCAGTACCGCGTACCCGAAGAGAGCGTTGCCATCGTTCCCATCCTGCGTGCAGGGCTGGGCATGGTGAACGGGGTGCACAAGGTGTTCCCCACGGCGCGCGTCGGGCACATCGGTATGTATCGCAACGAGGAGACGCTGGAGCCCTGCGAGTACTACTGCAAGCTCCCCGACGGCATCGAGAAAAAGACGGTGTTCCTCGTCGATCCCATGCTGGCAACGGGCGGCTCTGCGTGTGACGCGCTCGCAGCCCTCAAAAAGCGCGGCTGCAAGAAGATCAAGCTCATGTCCATCATCGCTGCGCCGCAGGGCATCGAGAAGGTCGCGACCGAGCACCCCGACGTACCCGTGTACGTCTCCACGCTCGACCGCACCCTCAACGAGCACGGCTACATCCTGCCCGGGCTGGGCGATGCGGGCGACAGACTGTACGGCACCAAGTAAAAATCAAACCGCTTGCCTTCGGGTGAGCGGTTTTTTTGTGCATTGCACAAGATAGGGGTATGCAGAGGGCAAAATCAGGTTGGGCGCAGCGCGTATTTGAGCGGGGGAAGGGGGCGTACCGCACCTTTTCCGCCCACCGCGCCACCACGCTCGCGGGCACTTTGGTGTTCTTTCTCATCATGTCCCTCGTGCCCTTCCTCTTTTGGCTCACGCTGCTCTTCGGCGATCTGGGCGCGTTCGACAGGGTGCTCGCGCTCGAACTCTTCGGCTGGGCGCGCGATCTGTTTGGACTGCTGCGCGACAATGCGCAGGGCGCGGCGGCAGGGGCGAGCTTCGTCCTCGTCTTGACGACGCTGTGGTCAAGCTCCGCCTTCTTCTACCACCTCAGGCGCAGCGGGGAGATCGTGTACGGGGAGGGGCGCACGCGCAAGGGCTGGAAGGTGCGCCTGCTCGCCATCGGCATGACCTTTCTCGTGCTCTTCCTGTTTGCGCTCATGGGTGCGGCGCTCGTCCTCGTCGCCCTCGTCACCCGCGCGCTGCCCGCGTGGGCGGGGTACTTGAGTATGTACGCCGCGCTGCTCCTTGCGGGATTTCTCGCCGCGTGGCTGCTGAATATCTACGTCTGTCCGCAGGCACACCGCGCCAAGGAATTGCTGCTCGGCAGCTTTCTCACGGCGGTGGCGTGGCTCGTGGCTTCCGCCGCGTTCTCCCTCTATCTCAGCCTGAACAACAGCGAGGCGCTGTACGGGGCGCTCGCGCTTATCATCGTCTTTCTGCTGTGGCTGTATTGGCTGATGATCTGCTTTATGGCGGGCGTCATCTTCAACAAGCACCGCATCCTTGACAGACCGCCCGCGCCTGTGCTACAATAGGGCGAATAACATTTTCGAGGTTGGTATGGCTACGGTAAACGAACTCAAATACGAGCGCGTCTCCCGCGAGGAGCTGGAGGGCGCATTGCAGCAATTTATGCAGCGGAACGCCGCCGCAACGTGCGCGGAGGACGTGATCGCGGCGCGAACGGACTTCATGCGGACGTATGAACGCATATACAGCATGATCTCGATCGCCTTCTGCCGCAACGCACAAAATTCCAAGGACGAATTTTATGCCGCCGAGCGCGAATATTACGACGCGCTCTCCCCCGAATGGGGCGCAATGGAGAGCAAGGTCAGCCGCGCGCTGCTCACGTCGCCCTTCCGCAAGCAGTTGGAAGAGAAGTTGGGCAGGATGCTCTTCACGGCGATGGAGTACGCGGTCAAGGCGCAGTCGGACGACTGCATTCAGGACGAGCAGGAGGAGAACGCCCTCACCACGCAGTACGAGCGGCTGATGAGCACCATGCAGTTCGATTGGAAGGGGGAGAAGATCCCGCTCAGCGTGCTGCGCGGCGAGCTGGAAAACGGGGACGCGGGCGTGCGCAAGGCGGCTGCACAGGCGATCGGCAGGGGACTTGCCGCCCATCGCGAGGAGCTGGACGACATCTACGACCGCCTCGTCAAGGTGCGCGACCGCATCGCCAGGAAGTTGGGGTATGAAAACTATGTGCCGCTTGGCTACTATCTCCTCAAGCGCTACGGCTACACGCGGGAGATGGTGGAGGCGTTCCGCGAAAACGTGGTAACTTCGCTCGTGCCCGTCATCGCCCGCCTCAAGGAGTGGACGAAGGGGGAACTTGGGCTGGAGAAGATGCTCTTTTCGGACAACGACGTGTACAAGCGGGAGGGAAATCCCAAGTTTTCGCTCTCGCCCGAGCAGGCATTCGACGCGGCGCAGAAGATGTACGACGAGATGGACGGCGAAGTGGGCGCGTTCTTCCGCTCCATGTGCGCGGCGCAGGCGTTCGACGTGGTGGCGCGCGACGGCAAGTACGGCGGGGGATTTTGCGACTACTTCTCCATCTACCACCAGGCGTTCATCCTCGCCAACTTCAACGGCACGACGGGGGATGCGGACGTGCTCACGCATGAATTCGGGCACGCCTACGCCATGCACGCGTGCGACCGCCCCGAAGTCGATCCCAAGCTGAACATCGGCGGCATGGAGACGGCGGAGTGCCACTCCATGAGCATGGAATTTTTGAGCTGGAAGTTCATGCGGCTGTTCTTTGGCGATGAGGAGCGCGCCTACCGCTTCAAGCACCTCGCCGACTCCCTCTCCTTCATTCCCTACGGCTGCCTCATCGACGAGTTCCAGCAGCGCGTGTACGAAAACCCGCAGTGGACGCCCAAGGAGCGCAACGCCGCCTACGCCGCGTTGGAGAAGAAGTACCGTCCCTGGATCGACTTTG
>CALVTZ010000158.1 GCA_944363255.1 uncultured Clostridia bacterium | reverse complement strand
ATTCATTGCGCGGGCGGGCGTTCTTTATTGTTATCCTTATTTTCCTTCGCCTGCATACCTGCACGCGGGCGGGCATAGAATAGCGTGTGAAATACCGTTCTCCGCGGCGCAGGCGCAGGCGGCGCGTGTTCTTGATCGTATCGCCCGCGCTCCTTCTCGCGCTCGCCTTTTTCGTGCACCGCAACGTCACGGGCGTGCTGCGCTCGGTCGCAGAGGCGCACTTGCGCGCCGTCGCAATGGACGCAATGAACGAGGCGATCTTTTCCGCCCTTGCAGACGGCGTGCGCTACGACTCCCTCGTCACCGTCACGCGCAACGGGGCGGGGGACATCGATTCGCTCACCTCCAACTCGTTTGAGATCAACCGCATCGCCCGCGAGACGGCGTACTCCGCGCAGGCGCGGCTGAAAGCCAAGAGCGCAGGGGGCGTGGACATCCCGCTCGGCGCCTTTTCGGGCGTGGAGGCATGGGCTGGCTTCGGGCCAGAGGTGCACTTCAAACTCATTCCCGTCTCCTCCGTCACCTGCCGCTTCGCCTCCTCCTTTCAGGCGGCGGGCGTCAATCAGACGCGGCACGCCGTCTATCTCACGCTGCGTTCGAATATCTCCGTCGTCACGGCGGGCAAGACCAACCGCTTTGCGGTGGATACGCAGCTCTTGCTGTGCGAGAGCGTGCTGCTGGGCAGGGTGCCGAGCGTGTATTTGCAGGGCGATCTGTTCGGAAACGGCGTCACGCTTCCGCCGCAGGGATAGCGGAAAACAGTGCCAGAATGCGCGCGTTCGCGGGCGTGACGGGGCAGGCGGCGAGCGCCCGCTTGACTTCCTCATCCTCCTCCAACTCTTTGAGGGCGGCGGGAAGGGCGGCAAGTTCGCGCTCTGCAAGCACGTGCGCCCATCCGTGCATAAGAAAGTAGTGTGCGTTCTCCACCTGGTCGCCGCGCGAGGCGCGGGCAAGGGGAACGAGCAGGGCGGGCGTTCTTGTGAGCAGCAGTTCAAACGCCGCGTTGCTGCCCGCACGCGAGAGGGCGAGATCGCAACAGGCGTACGCGCTGCCCATGTCCCGTTCAAATTCGCGCTGCACATATCCCGCGGGCGCGTCCGAACACACATTCCCCGCCCCGCACAGGTGCAAAATATCGTAGCGCGCCAAGAGCTGCGGCAGGGCGGCGCGCACCCCCTCGTTCAGCGCTCTGCTCCCGCTCCCGCCCCCCAAGACGAGCAGTACGGGCTTGTTTCCCGCAAAGCCGTACTTGCGCCGCGCGCGTTCTCTGTCGCCGTTTAACACCTCCCGCCGCACGGGTGCGCCCACGTACTTCCCGTTCGCAAAGAGGGAAGCCGTCTCCGCAAAGCAGGTGAGCACCATGCGGCACTTCTTTGCGATGAGGCGGGTGCACAGCCCGGGCGAGAGGTCGCTCTCGTGCGTGAACACGGGGATGCGCAGCTTGTGTGCCGCCCACACCGCGGGGTAGCTCGCATACCCGCCCTTGGAAAAGACGAGGTCGGGGCGTTCGCGCTGCAAGATCTCCTTCGCCATGCGCTTGGCAAGGCGCAGGCGGTGGGGGATGAGCAGGTTCTTGGGCGTGAAGGCGCGCACCAGCTTTGGGGTATCCACGCGGAAGAAGGGGTAGCCCGCCTGTGTGACGAGCGCCTCTTCCATGCCGCCCGTGCCCATATAGCTGACGCGGTGGGAGTAGCGGATCTCGTTCATGAGGGCGAGGTTGGGCACCACGTGCCCCGCGCTTCCCCCGCCCGTAAAGAGAATGTGTTTCATCACATACAGTATATTCCGCGCGCCGCTTTTTATTGACGGCGCGCCCTTTTGCGCACAAAAAAACACAGCCGCATGGCTGTGTCTTTTGCTTGAGAGATGGTCAGTCCACTTCGGGCGGTTCGCTCCCTTCCGCGTCGCCCTCTGCGGGGAACTCCTCCTCGACGGTGCTTGCGCGCGGAGGCTGATACGCAGTCGGCGTTCCGTAGTCCGTCCGCTCTTCCTGCCTGTTGCGCTTGATGTACGCAAGGGGATAGGTGAAGAAGAACACGAGCAGGACGAGCACGACGCCAATGGAATCAAAGGGAAGGTACCACGGCACTTCGTCAAGCGCCGCACCCACGATATTGGTAAGCAGGCAGGCGCCCATCGCGCCCAGCGCCACATAGACGAGAATGTCCACGATAAACCTGTTTATCTTTCCATAGAGGAAGAGCAGGAATCCCACGCCCAGCGCGATGATCGCGCCCATGGAGAGGAATTGGAATACGGAGATGGCGATGAGGTATCCGCCGTATGCTTTGTTAAAATATGCAAAGGGGGAAAACACGTTCAAAATGTTGTTGACGAAGAAGTAGGCGTAGTAGAGGACAAAGAACAGCGCCATCCAAAACTTCTTGTTCATCATTACTGCAACGAGCGCGGCGGCAAAGATGCCGATCTGCACAAACATGGACATTGCGATTGCGAAGAGGGATGACGTGGGCTGATAGGGCTCCGCCATACCGCAGGCGCAGTAGATGAGGGTACATACCATCGCGCCGATCAACAAGCCCAAGAGCGTAAATTTTACCGATTTGCTCATATCCTTCATGACAAAAAGCTCCTTTTATATGATCTGTCTCAATTTTAGCACATGGGAGGGGCATCGTCAAGGGGTAAATCATTTAATTTTATGCATTTTTGCGCAAAAAACGTGAGTTGACAGCCGCCCCTTCGTGTGATAGAATGGTGTCAGGGCGCGTTTGGCGCGTCCTTCGGAGGAGCAGGCAATGAAAAAGGCGTGGTCGGGTGTTTGTGCGGCGGTGTGCGCGTGCGTCATCGCATTCAGCGCGGCGGGCTGCACGCGGGGGGAGCAGGAGGACGTCGTCATGGAGTCTCAAAAATA
>CALVTZ010000157.1 GCA_944363255.1 uncultured Clostridia bacterium | reverse complement strand
ACGATGACGACTTCGGGCGCAGAGAGCGCGGCGGGCTCTTCCGCAACCTCCTCCACGAGCTCTTCCGCCTCTTCCGCGGGCTCTTCCACGGGTGCGGCGACAACGGCGTTTTCGCTGCGCAGCCGATCCATGACGACGAGCGCGATCTGCCCGATGGAATCTGCATCGACGGTCATACCCGCCTTAAATTCCTCCAGCGCCTTGCTGATATAGGCGTAGATCTTTTCATAGTCCAAGTGTTCTGCAACGGCGAGCGCGATCT
This sequence comes from uncultured Clostridia bacterium, assembly GCA_944363255.1. GTDB lineage: Bacteria > Bacillota > Clostridia > Christensenellales > Borkfalkiaceae > Gallimonas. The sequence continues at coordinate 2,625 of CALVTZ010000157.1, read as the reverse complement.
TCTCGATGGCGGCGTCGTTGATGGTGACGTCGAACTCGTTTTCAAGCGCAGACGTGACGCGCTCGGTGATGAGGTCGTAGTCGACGGGCGTGACCGCCTCGGCGACGCGGTCTGCGATGGCGTTCTCGTCCGTGGGCGGAATGGCTGCAACGAACTTGTCGATCGCGGCGTTTTCATCCGTCTGCGGCAGCGCGGAGACGACGCGCTCTGCAATGGCGTCGTAGTCCACTTCGGGCAGAATGGTCGCGATCTTTTCTGCAAGGACGTCGTAGTCGATGCCGTCCTCCTGAACGGTCTCCTCGGAGGAAGTCTCCGCAGAAAGGGGCTGCTCCTGCACGGGCTCTGCGCTCGCCTCCTGTACGGGCTCTTCGCACACCTCCTCGGCGGGCGCGGGCTCGGTTGCGAGCACGGGCGCGGGCGTGAATGCGGGCGCTTTGGCAAGCTCCAAGAGCGCGGCGGAGAGTTCGTTGAAGCGGGCAGTGAAGCGCTCTTCGAGCGCGTCGATGCGGCGGGAGACCTGCTCGTTCACCGTGCGAATGATCTCATCGCGCGTGACGGTGCGGTTGCCCTGGTCCATGTCGTAGATGGCGCTGTTTTGCTGCGAGAGGAAGCGCAGCTCTGCGAGTACCGTTTCGAGGTTCTCCTTGAGATTTGCCTCGATCGCCTCGTACGAGGACGCCTGCTGGGTGGAGGAGTACTTGAGCTCCTTGCAGACAGATTGCTTCATATCCTCGATCTTGCCTGCGACGCCCTTGTACATCCCCTCGAGCAGAACGGTTTTATTATTTTGATCGTCCATGTAACTAGCCATAGAACACCTCACTAACAGATTTATATATTTTCTCTATTCTATTTTACACCAAAATGGCGAAAATGTAAATACAATTTCCTCAAATTTTTCTGTTCTCCGAGAAAAAAATAGGACACGCCCCCGCCTCTTTTGCAAAATCAATTATTTTTTCCGAATTTGCGACAAACACTTGTCAAAAACTTATAAAAGAGGTATAATCGAATAAATCATGCATTGCTTCATGCGTATATGCAAAATTTATTCAGAGAGGTATGATGATGAGAGCTTATAATTTTTCGGCAGGCCCTTCGCAGCTCCCTTTAGAGGTGCTTGAGGAGGCGCAGCGCGAACTTCTCGACTTTGCGGGAACGGGAATGTCCGTCACCGAGATCTCCCACCGCAACAAGGCGTTTTCCGCCATCGTGGAGGAGGGCGAGGCGCTTTTGAGAGAGCTTTTGCACATTCCAAGCGACTATGCGGTGCTCTTTGTACAGGGGGGCGCGAGCCAGCAGTTTGCCGCCGTTCCGCTCAACCTCATGCACAAGGGCAAGGCGGACTATATCGTAACGGGCAACTTTGCAAAGAAGGCGTTCCAGGAGGGCAAGATCTACGGCGATGCCGCCTGCGTTGCCTCCAGCGAGGACAAGACGTACAGCTACATTCCCGACCTTGACAAGATCGCATTCCGCAAGAATACCGACTACGTGCACATCTGCTCCAACAACACCATCTTCGGCACGCGCTATGTGGAGTTCCCCAAGACGGAAGCCCCCCTCGTTGCCGATATGTCGAGCGAGATCCTCTCCCGCGAAGTGGACGTGAGCAAGTTCGGCGTCATCTATGCGGGCGCGCAGAAGAACCTCGCCCCCGCGGGCGTGACCATCGTCATTGCGCGGCGCGACCTCATCCAGGATCCCCTGCCCGCCTGCCCCACCATGCTCAAATGGAAGGTGCAGGATGAGAACGGCAGCCTGTATAACACGCCCCCCTGCTTCTCCATCTACATGGCGGTGCTCGTCTTGCGCCACCTCAAAAAGCTGGGCGGGGTGGAGGCCATCAACAAGCAGAACGAATACAAGGCGGGGCTGCTATACGACTTCATCGACAACTCCTCCTTCTACAAGAACGGCGTGGAGAAGAAGTACCGCTCCATCATGAACGTGCCCTTCGTCACCCCCAATGCAGAGCTGGATGCAAAATTCGTGAAGGAAGCGACGGCGAGCGGGCTCGTCTCTTTGAAGGGACACCGTCTCGTGGGCGGAATGCGCGCCTCCATCTACAACGCCATGCCCGTGGAGGGCGTTACGGCACTCATCGCCTTCATGCAGAAATTTGAAAAGGAGAACGCGGTATGAAGATCTTAAAACTCAACGCCATCAGCCCCGTTGCAGACGCGGCGTTCAAGGGGTATGAATATTCGGACAGCGTAAAAGAACCCGAGGGCATCATGCTGCGCTCCTTTGCGATGCACGAATACCCCCTGCCCGAGTCCCTGCTCGCCGTGGCGCGCGCAGGTGCGGGCGTGAACAACATTCCCATCGACAAGTGCACGGAACGCGGCATCGTCGTGTTCAACACCCCGGGCGCAAACGCCAACGCGGTGAAGGAGCTGGTGCTGTGCGAGCTCTTCCTTGGAGGCAGAAAGATCGCCGAAGGCGCGAATTGGGTGCAATCGCTCAAGGGGCAGGAGAACCTCTCCAAGCTCGTGGAAAAGGGCAAGAGCAAGTTTGTCGGGCAGGAAGTGAGCGGCAAGACGCTGGGCGTCGTGGGCTTGGGCGCGATCGGCGCGTCCGTTGCAAACGCCGCGCTCGCGCTGGGCATGGAAGTGATTGGAT
>CALVTZ010000156.1 GCA_944363255.1 uncultured Clostridia bacterium | reverse complement strand
TTTCTAATTCGTCCCGTTTTAATGCGGCTGTCACAAAATAAACACTTGCGCGGGCTATACTGGGCGTGTAGATAAGGGACGAGGCATTCTCGAACCAAAATTTACCCCAAAACAGCTTACTCTCCACAATTTTTTCATATTCTCTCAAAGCGGAACGCTCCTCGTGAAAACGGGGAGCGTTCTGCTTAAAAAAATTTTCATATATCGGTTGCAAAGTAAAACTTTTTATGCTAAAATAAAACAAAAACAATCAGGGGGAACAGTATGAAGAAAAAGTACAAGATCCTTGCGCTTGCGCTCGGTTCCGTTATGGCGATCGCAAGCCTTGCTGCGTGCGGGAAGAATGAGGGAGGCGGGGATGAGCCCACGCCGCCCACGCCGCCCACGCAGACGCCGCTCTCCGCGCGCCTTTGCTATGACAACCTGCCCGACGACGGGATCGCGATCTCTGCGGCGGATACGCAGGTCAAGATCGAGGGGGCGGATCTGAGCAGAGCGTATGCCTACGATCCCACCACGTTGGAGTTTCTCGAGGTGAGCGACGTCGTGAGCTATGCCGACGGCGTGTTCACCGCAGTTGGCGCGGGCTATGTGTTCTTCCAAGTGGGCACGCAGTGGTGCAAGCTGGAGGTCGTGCCCGCGTACGTGGAAGATCCCGGCAACCAATACCCCGGCGACGGCAGCGAATTGCTGCAGAATGGCGGCTATTTGGGCAGGACGCACGATCCCTCTCTCATCGAAGTCGTGGACGAAAACGACCAGACGTCCTACTATATGTTCTCCACGGGTTGGGCAACGGGCAACGAAGTGCGCCGCTCCACCGACCTCAAGAAGTGGGACTATGTAGGCAAGACGCACACGGAGGCGGACTATTCCAATGCGGATATCTTCCCCGATGACGTAAAGGATTGGATGAACGCCACCAACAACGCGGGCGATCTGCAGTGGTGGGCGCCCGACATCGTGCCCGCTCCCGACGGCGGCTATTGGCTGTACACCTGCCTCGTCATGGCGGACACCCGTATGCCCTACCATTCTTCGAACGACGCTGCCTTCACGCCCAGCACCAACTATTCGCAGGCGTGCATCGTGCTCTATCACATCAACGACCTCACCATGATCGGGGAGGACGGCGCGTGCGAGTACGTGGGCGTTTTGATGCAGTCTGCCATTCCGCAAAACAGCGCGGTGGGCGGGATCGACATCAACTCCATCGACCCGCAGATCATCTACGGGACGGATGGCAAAATGTACATGGCGTACGGCTCCTTCGGCACGGGCAACTGGCTGCTGGAGCTCGATCCGCAAACGGGCTTGAGAAAGGACGACGTGTACGAGGACGGCGCCTTCAAGGATTGGCAGTGGGTGCGCAGGGAGCGCAACAAGATCGTCTCGGGCGATGAGAACAACTCTGGCAACACGGCGCTTTCTCAAACGGAGTGCTACAAGCAACTGATGGCAGGGCAGGAAGTGCGCAGCGACTTCTACGGCAAGCTCATCTCCCTCGGCGCTATGGAGGCGCCCGTCCCCGCCCGTCACGACAACGTGAAGATCGCAGATGAGACGGCGACGTACGACGAGAGCGGCGCGCCCGTGGGCGTAGAGGGCAAGACCTATTACTACACCATGCACTCCTACAACTGGCTGGCGAGCGGATACCAGATGTGGGGCGGCAGAAGCGAGAGCCCTTGGGGGGATTTCAAATCTGTAAACGGCGGCATCGTGTATAACGATAACGTGGGCTCTTCCGTCAATCAGGGCAACAAGTACATGGGCGCCTTCCGGTGGAGAAACACGACGACGAATGAATTTGATATTGTGCTGCCCGGTCACAACGATCTGTTCACGACGGATACGGGCGCGAACATGGCGGCGTATATCACCCGTACGTGGGATTTCAGCAATATGGAAAACTTCTTCGTACAGGTGCACCAATACTACCTCAACAGCATGGGCGACATCGTCATCAACCCCAACCGCTACGGCGGCGAGATCGACCGCAGCGTGAGCGCAGAAGAGCTGTTCGCTTACACGGACGATGGCAAGTTTGAGATGGTCGTGCAGGCGAATGCCAACGATGCGACCATAAGGAATGCAGGCGATGCGACGGCTTCGCTTTCCTCCATCAACAACGTCTCTGTGGAAGTGCGCCTCACCGAGGACGGCAAGATCATGCAGAACACCGCCGAGATCGGCACGTGGGTGATGTACGGCAAGGGGTATATCAAGTTCGAGTTCACGAACACGCTCAAGACGTCGAGCAACGTGGACAGCGGCGAGAAGGTGTACTACGGCGTCGTGCGTCCCGCATGGCTGTACGAGCAGGGCAAGAGCGGCTTCACCATCACCTGCATGGGGCACACCGCACAGAAGACGAGCATGGCAATGTTCATGAACGCACACTCCACCATGACGGGCGAGGCGTTCACCGACTGATCAAAGCGCAGAAAAAAAGAACCCGCTTACACGGCGGGTTCTTTATTATGTCGTTTCGCGCGTTCTATACGAACGGCGTGGCGTATTCGTTGGGGTGCTTGTTGGACCGAACGTTGTAAAGGTCGTTCGCGCGCACGGCGGTGAGGAAGCAATCCTGCGCGCCCTTTTTGAGGGCGAGCGCGTCGCTCTTGCGCGTGATGACGGGGAAGGCGCTCTCCTTGAGGGCGGCAAGCGTCTCCTCCGCGCCCGCCTGTTTGAGCGCGAGCACCTTGCAGTAGAGGGGGGAGGCGAGGAAGCTCTTCACGTCGTTGCGGCGGATCTTGAGCAAGTTCTGCGCGAGGATGCGCTTGCTCGCGATCTCGCCAGCGCCCGCCTTGGTGACCGGCTGCGCGGCCCCGGCCAGGCGTCCGCCGCTATGCGCCCTTGCTCAGGCGCGCGCGTCAAACCGCGCAAAGTAGC
>CALVTZ010000155.1 GCA_944363255.1 uncultured Clostridia bacterium | reverse complement strand
GGGGGGCTTTGGGAATGAAGATGCCCTCGATGAGTTGGTTGGAGATGGCGGCGTTCAGCCCCACGCCGCTGTCGATGATCTCCTTGGGCAGGTTGCCGCCCGAGAGCACGATGAGCGCGCCGACGTTCGCCTTGGAGAGGCTCTGAACCGCCTTGACGATGCTGGTGATGCACTCGTCCGCATGGACGACGGCGGCAGTCACCTTGGTCTTGGTCTTATTCTTCGCCGCCGCCCCGCGCTGCACGGAGGCGGTGTGCCCCTTCCAGATGCTGCGCTTGATCTCCACGCTGAAGAGCAGCAGGAAGAAGAGGGAGAGCACCATGATAAAGACGTAGTACGTCTCCACGTCGAAACTTGCGGCGAACAGCGCCACTACCCCAAGGCACAGGATGAGGAACACGTAGACGACGATGAGCCAGCCCGCGTTGTTTTCCTTGAGCGTCTTAAATACGAAATAGATGAGCAGGAAGAGGAAGATCGCCTCCAACACGAACGTCCAATGGAAGTCGAGAAAGACAGCCTTGATCCCCGCCCAAACAGTTTGAGCATCCATGATAATTCCACTCCTATATCCCTATTATAGCGGATCCGCGAAAAAATGCAAAGCATTTTCCCCGTAATTTGCCCATTCCGAAGTATATTTGCGCATAAAAAAGCAATTCATACCGCCTTTATGCGCCCGTTATCCGAAAAACACGGCTGCGATCGCCGCCGTGAGCGCCCCCTTCTTGGAGTACAGCCCGCTGCGCAGCCCGCCGGAAAGGGCGTACAATTTGAGATAGTACGCCTCGCACCGCTCCGCCCCCAGCGCGCGGTAGCTCTCGCGGTTCTTCTTCAAGGGATAGGCGGAGCGCAGCCCCAGCGCGGCGCACACCTCCTTCTCGCTGCCCTGCATCCTGCCCGCCTCGAGCAGCGAACGGAAGTGGGACGTGAGGGAGGCGAGCACGGCGTTTTCGTCATACCCCTTCTTGGTGAGTTCGTCGAGCACCTCGTAGAACTTGGGCGCGTTGCGTTTTGCCGCCGCCTGCGTGAGCTCGTAGATATAGTATTCCGTGTCCTTGGCGACGTGCTCTTCCACGATCTCCCGCGTGACGCGCCCCCCTTCGCCCAGGAGCAGGGCGAGCTTTTCCGTCTCCTTTTTCAGCCGCGCCGCGTCCCGCGCACAGAAGCGCACCATGGTGAGCGCCGCCTCCTGATCGAGCGTGAGCGCGCTGCGGCGCATGACGCCAAGCAGCCAGCGGGTGAGCTGTTCCTCATCCGCCCGCGCGCAGTCCACATAGGTGACGCCCGCCTTGCGCTTGAGGTCTGCACAGTTCGCCTTCTTGCCCTCGTTGACGATGATGAGCACGGTGGAGGGCGCGGGGGAAGCGCAGTACCCCTTCATCACCCCCTCCCACTCGCGCTCGGTGGGGTGAAAGCCGTACACGCGCGCAATGCGTTTCTCGTCAAAGAAGGGCAGCGTGTAGAGTTCATCGCGAAAGGCGGCAAGGTCGCCGCGCACCGCCTCCCCCTCGTAGCGCACGTCGTTGAGCATGGGCTGCGTGAGAGAACACGCCGTGCGGATAAACTCCACGGCGTGGTCGCGGAAGTAGGCGTCCTCCCCTTCCACCAGATAGACGGGGCTGATGCCCGCCTGTAAACTTTTTGCAAGTTCGGTAAACTTCATCTTGTGTAGATTATACCACGGTTCACGTAAAATATCAAGCCCGCGCTCTCCATTCCCACGAACAAATCCGCCCCGAGCGCCCCTTCGCCCGCAAAATCAAATTCGACGACGCGCCCCTCCGCCCACATTGCAAGTTTTTCCGCCCCTTCATAGCGGAAGGTGAGCCCTTCGAGCGCAACCGTCTGCCCGAAACAAAGCTCCGCCTCCTGCAAGCCCGTCTCCACCTCCTCCCGCGCGAAGATGCGCTCCGCGGGCAGGAAGGCAGCCACGTTCACCCCCGCGACCACGTCCTCGTGCAGGACGATCGCCCCGTCCAGCCCGCCGCCGTAGGTGCGCAGGAGCAAGTCCTCGCAGGCGTACAGCGTTGCCGCACTCCCCAGCACGAGCACGCTCGCCTGCGGGGTGCGCACGAGGGCGAAGCCCTCCCCCACGTCGATGCGCACGCCCGCAAAGACGACGTTTTCCAGCGTGACGACGAGGGCGAAGACGAGCGCGAGCAGCACCCCCAAGAGGGCGCGCGACAGGCGGGAGAGGCGGGTGCGCGGGGAGAGAAAGAAGCAGCCCGCACTCCACACGACGCCCGCCGCGCCCAAACTCAGCCCGCACAGGACAAAGCTCACGTCCGCAACGGAGAGCACGAATACGAGGGCGGACATGAGTCCCGCGGGCAGCGCAAGAAAGAGGAAGGCGGCGGGCGGGATGATGAGCGCGAGCAGCGCACAGGCGAGCGTGGTGAGGAAGATGACGGGCAGCGCGGGAATGAGGAAGAAGTTGATGACAGTTCCCCACACGGAGAAGTAGCCGAAGCTGTTCATGAGGGTGGGAAAGGTGAACAGCTGCACGGAGAAGTTGGCAGAGCAGTAGTTTGCAAGAAAGGCGGGCAGCCGCTTCATGCCGCGCGCAAAGGAGCCTGAAAAGAGCGCAAGCCCCAGGCATGCCCCAAAGGAGAGGCGAAACCCCACGCCGAAGATCTGCGCGGGCCAGAGGAGCAGCACGAGGATGGCGGCGAGGGAGATGGAGCTTAAAAAGTCTGACTTTCGCCCCAGCGCGCCATTGACGCCCAGCGCCGTGCACATGATGACGGCGCGCAGGGAGGAGACGGTGAAGCCGCACACCGCGCTGTAACAGAGGGCGAGCGCGGAGGCGGGCAGTACGCGCAGCCTGCGCAGCGGGCGCAACAGCAGGGTGACCGCGCCGTACAGGATGCCGATGTGCAGCCCGGAAACGGCAAAGATGTGCGCA
>CALVTZ010000154.1 GCA_944363255.1 uncultured Clostridia bacterium | reverse complement strand
GGGCATGGTATAGAGCAAGGTGTACAGCCCCGCCAATTTGCGCCTATCCTTGAGGGCGGTGCAGATGCGCTCCACGTCGTGATTGTCCACAAAATTCAAAAGGTGTTTTCCCTTGAACAGCGCCCACGGCGTATCGGCAAACAGGCGGCTCATGGAGTGTTCGATCTCAAAGAGGTTGCCCGAATTGAACGCCGAGACCATGCTGCGGAAGCCCTCGTAGTTGGTGATGGAATCCAGTCGTTCGCGGCAGACGTTCTGCTGAAAGTTGTTGTTGTGGATGACTTCGCCCACGAGGAAGAAGTCCGCCTTCTCCGCGTCCACGGTGCGGCGCAGCAGCTCCATGAACCAGGGCGGGAGCAGATAGGCAACGTCCAGCCGCAGCCCGTCGATATCGAACTCGCGGATCCAGAAGCGCACCGCGTCCATGAGGTAATTTTGCACGTCGAGATTGTCGAGGCGCAGCTTGACAAGCTCTGCGTGCCCCTCCCAATTTTCGTAGTCGAACCCGTCGTTGTAGCGCGAATTTCCCCAAAAGTTGATATTGAACCAAAAGCGGTAGTCCGTGCCCTCGCGCTGTTCGCGCACGGCGCGGAAGGGCGCAAATTCCCGTCCCACATGGTTGAACACGCCGTCGAGCACCACGCGGATGCCCGCCGCGTGAAAGGCAGAGACGAGCGCTTTGAACTCCTCGTTGGTGCCCAGCCGCCTGTCGATGCGGTAGAAGTCCACCGTGTCGTAGCCGTGCCGCTCGCTCTCAAAGAGGGGGTTGAAGAGCACGGCAGTCACGCCCAGCTCCTTCAGCCGCCCGATCTCCCCTTCGATCTTGTCCAGGCGATGGCGCACCTCGCCAAAGTCGTTCTCCCGTTCCGCCCCGCAAAAGCCGAGCGGATAGATCTGATAAAATACGCTTTCGTCAAACCACATTGTCGTCCCCTTCCTTTTTCTGCGGGCAAAGCGCCGCGCTCTTCAAAACAAATTGCAAAATTTCCAGGGCGTTGCGCTGCAATTCCGTGCGCGCGATGCCCCCCTTCTTGCCCAGCGGTTTGAGCAGCGTGCCGTCCGGCTTGCGCTTCCCAAGATACCCCCCGCCCGGCATCAACACGTTCACCCCCGCGCGCACGCGGTAGGCGTTGACTTTGAGTTTGGGGAACTGCGGGCACCTGTCTTTGCGCATCCACCAATCGGTGACGACGCAGCCGTCGAAGCCCCACTCCCCGCGCAAGATCCCCCGCACGAGGGCGAAGTGATAGTGCGACCACACGCCGTTCACCTTGTTGTACGAGGTCATGATGGTGTGCGGCTTGCCCTCCTTGACACAGATCTCAAAGGCGCGCAGATAAATTTCACGCAGGGCGCGCTCGCTGAGGCGGGAGTCGTTGTAGTTGCGGTTGCTCTCCTGATTGTTGCAGGCGAAGTGCTTGGGACAGGCAGATACGCCCACGCCCTGAATGCCGCGCACCGCACCCGCCGCGATCTTGCCCGTGAGGAAGGGATCTTCGGAGAAGTACTCGAAGTTGCGCCCGCACAGGGGGTGGCGGTGAATGTTCATGCCGGGGGCGAGCAGCACGTGGCTGCCGCGCACCTTCATCTCCTCGCCCATGAGCGCGTACACGCTGCCCACGAGGTCGGGATCGAAGGTGGAGGCGAGGCAGGTGCCGTTGGGCACGAGGGAGCAGGGCGCAGCAAGGCGCACGCCCGAAGGCCCGTCCGTCATGGTCACGGGCGGCACCCCCTTTTCGCGCAGGGAGGGCAGCACGCCCCCCATCACGCCCGCATTGCCCTTTGCCCCGAGGGGGCTGTCCATCACGTAGTCGCCGCGCGAGATCGCCTCCAGCTCGGTATTCGTAAGGGTGGAGACGAACTCTTCAAGCGTGCAATTTCCCGCCGCCACGTCCGCAAAGGTCACTTTGTGCTTGCACTTGGGGAAGGCGGGCGGAATGGAGCGCAGCATCTCCTCTTTTAAGTCGCGCTGCTGCGCGCGCGCCGTGCGCGTGCCCTTTTGCGCCCGCACGACAAGCGGCTCCTGCGGGGCCGCCCACTGCGCAAGCTGCTCGATCACTACTTCCTCTTTGAGGGTGAAGGAGACGAGCTCCTCTGCAAGCAGGGCGTCCCTTCCCGCAAACAGGCGGTAGGTGCCCGCCCGCAGCACGTAGCAGGAGCGCGCCTCGTCGTAGGAGCAAAGTTCGCGCTGCGCCACCTTGATCTCCCCCTCGCACTCCTCGCCCGATTCCAGAAGCGGCGTCTTATAAAAGCCCGCAAGCTCGCGCGCCGCACCGTCCGGGCGCTGCACGTACACTTCGACGACCTCCCGCCCCGCGCGGCTGCCCGTGTTCTTCACGCAGAAGGAGACAAGCCCGCCCGCAGGCGCGAGCATCCCCGTCGCCTTGATGGAGAAGGTGGTGTAGCTGAGCCCGTGCCCGAAGGGATAGAGCATCTTTTCGGGCGCAAAGGTGGTGAAATAGCGATAGCCGAGGAAGATGTCCTCCGTGTATTCGTTGTATTTGAGATCGCCGAAGTTGACGGCGGGAAGGTCGGAAAGGGTGCGGGGCACGCTGTCGGGCAGCTTGCCGCAGGGGTTGTATTCACCCGCAAGAAGTCCCGCGCACGCCTCCCCCGTCGCCATGCCCCCGTGCCAGATGAGCAGCGCCGCGCCGATCTTGTCATCGTCCAGCCAGCCAAGATCCATCAGCCCGCCGATATTCAGAACGATCGCGATCTTGTCGAAGTGCCGCTTGACGCTTGCAAGCATCTCCGTTTCCGCATCGGAGAGGAAGTACCCGCCCTTGGCGGCGTCCACGTCGCGATCTTCCCCCGCCGCCCGCGCAATGACGACGACGGCGGTATCGCACTCCGCGCGCGCCCGCGCGACGAGCTCGTCGGACAGGGGCATCTCGGGATGGCTGAGCGGCCACGTTCCCCA
>CALVTZ010000153.1 GCA_944363255.1 uncultured Clostridia bacterium | reverse complement strand
GACTCGGGTTTAAGAAGGCTCCAAGCAAAGCGCGACGAAGCGAAAAAGGCCGCAGATAACTTAGTCAAAGCCATCGAGCAGGGCATTATCACGGACTTTACGAAGGACAGGCTTGCAGCGTTGCAGGAAGAAGTCAACCGCTGCGAAATCGAGATCAACAAAGCGATGCAAAAGACCTATGCGCATCTGACGACGGAGGACGTTGAGAAATATCTACTCTCCAAAGTGTTTGAAGATCCAGACGATATCAAAGTGCGCAAGTTACTTGTAAACACGTTTATCCGCGAGATCATCTGGTACGGCGACCACATGGTCATTACATACAACTTCCAAGAGGACGTCGTGCCCGAAAAACTTACGAAGTCACACGTCGAACAAGTGGAGAAGGAGATAGAAGAGGCAGAAAATGCCTCTTCTTCTTTCCCAATCAGTTCGCACATATGCGGACACTCTTCACCGTGGCGGTGATGGCGTCCTCGTCCAGCACACAGTTGCCGATGGTGAGCCGCTTGCTCGCTGCGATCTTTGCCCTGCGCAGCAGCGCGGAGATGTGCAGGAGCATTTCGTCAAGGTCGATGGGCTTGACGAGGTAGTCGTCAATGCCGATGCGATAGCCCCGCTCCTTGGCGGAGAAGTCGTCGCGCGCCGTCATGAAGAGAATGGGTACGTTGTGATCGCCATCACGCACCGAGCGGGCGAATTCAAACCCGTCGATATTTGGCATCATGATGTCGGAAATAATGAGATCGACCTTCTCGCGCGCCAAGACCTCGTACGCCGCCTCCGCGTTCAAACTGCCCAGCGCGTGATAGCCGTGCCGCATGAGGTGCTTGCACACCGCCTGATTGAGATCGCGATCGTCCTCTACCACCAAAATTTTGATCATACCGTTGCCCTCTTCCCTGTTATTTCCACCATTAAAGCATATCCATCGTTAAGAGATGATTAAGTAAGCCGCATATTTTTTATTTTTTCGCAAAATTTTGAACAACTCTGCGCGCCATTCCTCTCCCGCGCGCCCGCTTCCGCTGCTTGATTGGGTATACTTTCCGACTATAACGCTACGAAAATCCTTCATGGGCGCAAAAAAAGAGCCAAAAACCAACCTTTCAGCAAGTTTTTGACTCTGTTTTGGTGCGGACGAAGGGACTCGAACCCCCATGGTCTCCCACAGGAACCTGAAACCTGCGCGTCTGCCAATTTCGCCACGTCCGCATTTTGCCCTACTTTTACTCGGGAGGTAGCCCGAGGCGGAGCCTTACGCTTGATCCGCTCTCCACTCCGTCCGTTCGACGGAAGTGCCGCTCGTGCCGTCGAGAACATACACTTTGCCGCCGCAGGAAATCGTCTTGACGGGTTCGCCGTCTACGAATTCGAGCGCCGCACAGTTCTCAATGCCCCAAGCGCGAAATTTATTATACAACACGATTTCGTGAAAGTCAAGTATTCTTTCGTCATAATGTGGAGAAATTTTACCTTTTATCCAACCAAGTGCGGGAAACATGGCGTACTTTTCCCCGCCGACAGAATCCGAGTACATTTCCTCGAACCAACAGATCGCCCCCGCAGACAGTCCCGCGAGAATGACGCCCCGCTCGTACGCGTCGCGAATGAGGGGCAGCAGCCCGCTCCGCTTCCACTCCTCGATCATAAAGACGGTGTTCCCGCCCCCCACATAGATGAGGTCTGCCCGCGCGAACTTGCCCTTCATCTTTTCGAGGTCAACTTCCCGCCCGATGGTGAGCGCCACGTCCGTCTTGATATCGAACAGCCCCGTATAGACCTTGTGGAAGGTGTTGTAGTAGGGCATACAGTCGTAACTTGCCGTGGGGAGAAAGAGCGCGCACGCCCTGTGCTCCCCCGCCGCCTTCTTTGCCTCGCTTGCAAGATATTCGTCGATGGGCAGCGTCTCCCTGTTCTTGAGTTCGCCGCCCCCGATCGCAATAATGCGCTTAACCATTTTGACGTTCGCCCGCCTCGCGCTCCTCGAACACTTCGGTCACGGCGCCCACGCCCGCAGTGCGGTCGACGGGGAGGGAGAAAATGACTCCGCCCGCCTCCGTCTTGAGCCCCACCTTCTCGCTCAGCGCCTGCATGATCGCCTGCTTTGCCTCGCGGCGGGTGAGAATGAGCAAGATCTCCTGCTCGGTCGCAAGCGTGATGCCGATAAATTGTTCTGCCTTTTCGTTCTCCAGCGTGCGCGCGCGAATGATCGTTCCGCCCGCCGCGCCCGCCGAACGCGCCGCCTCCATCGCGTCGTCTGCGCGCTCTGCGTGCACCGCCGCGATGATGAGGTCGTATTTCCTGTCCTGATCGCTCATGATGCGTTTGCCCTCCATGCTCTTTTGTGTAGCCGCCCGTGTCAGCCCGTTTGCCACGATCTCCGAAACTCCCGTGAGCGGGATGGTGAAGGAGATCCCCCGCCCCACGAGATAGAGCGACATCTTGGTTTGGATCTCGCGCAGGATGCTCTCCTCGTCACTCTCGGGAAAGAGGGAGAGGATGACGGATTTTTCCGCCGCGCCGATACCGAGATAGTCCAAGACGGCAGAGCGCGCCGTTCCGCTTCCTGCAAAGGTATAGCTGAGCGCAACGGACGCCTCGTCGAGAATGCGCTTGAGCTTGCCTGCGTCCTCTTCGTTTACAATGCTCACGAGCAGCTTACTGCGAATGGGACGGGGCGCCGTCCCCTCCCCCTCGCGCTGCCTGTGCTTTGCGGGGGAAAGCGCCCCGCTCGCCTTGATGCGCCGAAGGCGCTGTTTGAGTTCCGCCATCAGTCCACCTCATATTCGAGCATACGATCTTCCACGGTGAGGAAGGTACGCTTGATTTTTTTCGTCTTGCGCTTGTACATGATGCCCAACACCTGAATGGTGATGAGGGGCGCGAGCGCAACAAAGGCAATGCAGCCGAATGCCTGCGTCATGATCGCCGCGGCGTTG
>CALVTZ010000152.1 GCA_944363255.1 uncultured Clostridia bacterium | reverse complement strand
AAGGAGATCATCGACAGCGGCGTCACGCTCAACGCCAACATCTCCAATCAGCTCATCGAGGGCATCTTTATCCCCAAAGCGCCCCTGCACGACGGCGCCATGATCATCTACGGCGACAAGATCCAGGCGGCGGGCTGCTTCCTTCCCCTCACGCAAAAGGACTTCCCCAAGGACTACGGCACCCGTCACCGCGCAGGCATCGGCGTGACGGAGGTGGCGGACGTCTCCACCATCATCGTCTCGGAGGAGACGGGCATCGTCTCCACCGTCAAGCGCGGGGAGATCACCCGCTATGTCGATTCGGAGGGGCTGCGCCGCTTCCTCAAGGACTACTATTGGAAAGAATTTAATTCGGAGGCAAAGAGATCGTGAAATTTTTAGAAGTGCTCAAGAAGGTATTCACGCATAACATTCCCTTGAAGCTGCTCGCGCTCGCGCTTGCCGTCACCGTTGCCATCGTCATCGGCGCCATCGCCGCCATGCCCGCATGAGAAGTTGCATTCGCATCCCGCGCATCCTGCTCCCGCGCGAGGGGTTTGAAAATTGGGCGGTGATCGCGTGCGATCAATTCACGTCGGACAGGGCGTATTGGCAGCGCGTGGAAGAGCGGGTGGGCACTGCGCCCTCCACGCTGCGCTTTATCCTGCCCGAGGTATATCTGGGCGAGGACGACGAGGCGCGCATTCATGAGATCCACGAAAATATGTACGCCGCGCTCGAGAGCACGGTGATGGAAAAACTGTTGCGCGGTGCCATTCTCACCGTACGTTCTACGCCTGCGGGGACGCGGCGGGGGGTGATCGCCGCGCTCGATCTGGAGGAATACACCTACGAATGGGGGGTGAAGTCGCCCATTCGCGCGTCGGAGGCAGTCGTGCCCGCGCGCCTTCCCGCGCGCGTGGCGGTGCGGCGGGGCGCGCCTCTCGAATTTCCGCACGCCATGGTCTTTTTCAAAGACCGCAAGGATAAGCTGCTCAAAGAACTCATGCACGAGGATCTCGAGCTCCTGTACGACTTCGAGCTCATGGAGGGCGGCGGCCGCGTAAGGGGCTATTTCCTGCCCGAGGGACTTGCGGAGAGCGTGGTAAAGGATATGCACAGCCGCTTTTCCCCCTCCTTTGCGGTGGCAGACGGCAACCACTCCGTCGCCGCAGCCAAGGCGTATTGGGAGGAGATCAAGGCGGGGCTTTCGGAAAAGGAACAAAAGAACCATCCCGCACGCTTCACGCTGGTGGAGCTTGTGAATCTCTACGATGCGTCCATCCTCTTTCACCCCATCCACCGCCTCGTCAAGGAGGTGGAGACGGAGGCGTTCTGCGACTACTTCATGCGCAGCGTCAAGTGCAGGCGGGAGGGGAACGTGCTCATCCCCGCGCTGCCCGCAGGGGCGGAGGGGGTGCAGCGCACGGACGAACTGTGCGAGGCTTTCATCAAACAAAACGGGGGCAGTGTCGACTATATCCACGGCGAGAAGGAGCTTGCAGCGCTTGCGGGCGAAGATCGCGTGGGCATCCGCCTCTCCCCCCTGGACAAGGACGACTTCTTCCGCGTGCTCGCAGGCGGAAAGACGCTCCCCAAAAAGACCTTCTCCCTGGGCGAAGCGCGGGAGAAACGATATTATCTCGAAGGAAGAGAGATCAGCTATGATTAAAGTATGTAAATTCGGCGGCACGTCCATGGCGGACGGCACCACCATCAAGCGCGTTGCAGGCATCATCACGAGCGATCCCGCACGCCGCTATGTCGTCGTCTCCGCGCCCGGAAAGCGCTACAGCGGCGACGTGAAAGTGACGGACCTTCTGTACAAGACGTATGAGGAAGTGCAGGAGACGGGCAAGTGCGGCGCGGCGTTCGACAAGGTGCGCGAGCGCTTCCGCGGCATCGTGCGCGAGCTCGGCTCCGATTTCAACATCGACGGCGCGCTGGAGGAGACGGCGCGCGGCATCGAGGAGGAGCCCACGGCAGACTTCATCGCCTCGCGCGGGGAGTATCTCTCCGCCCGCGTGATGGCGTCCTACCTCGGCGTGCCCTTTCTGGACGCGCGCGACTATATCAAATTCAATGCGGAAGGGCGGCTGGACGAGCGCTCCTTCGAGCTTCTGCACGCGGCGTTTGAGGGTGCGCCCCGCGCCGTCGTCGCGGGCTTCTACGGCGAGGACACAAACGGCAAGGTAAAGACCTTCTCGCGCGGCGGAAGCGATGTCTCGGGCGCCATCGTGGCGCGCGCTGCGGGGGCGGATCTCTACGAAAATTGGACGGACGTCTCGGGCTTCCTCGCCTGCGATCCCCGCATCGTCGAATCCCCCGTGCACATCAACACGCTCTCCTATAAGGAGCTGCGCGAGCTTTCGTACATGGGCGCAAACGTGCTGCACAGCGAATCCATCTTCCCCGTGCGCGAGGCGGATATTCCCATTCTCATCAAGAACACCTTCCGCCCGGAGGATCCCGGCACGGAGATCGTGCCCACTTCCCGCTATACGTATGGCGGAAAACGCGTCACGGGCATTGCGGGCAAGAAGGACTTCACCGTCATCTTCCTCGAAAAGTCGCTCATGAACAGCGAGCTCGGCTTCACCTATAAGGTGCTCGAAGTGCTGCTCAAACACGGCGTCTCCTTCGAGCATCTGCCCTCGGGCATCGATACGCTCTCCCTCGTCATCGACGACGCGGAGCTCAAGGGGGACGCGCTCGAGCGCATCTGTGCGGAGATCCAGGAGGCAGTCGCGCCCGATTCCCTGCGCGCCATTCGCGACATCGCGCTCATCGCCGTCGTGGGACACGGTATGACGCGCAGCGTCGGTACGAGTGCCCGCCTGTTCGAGGCGATCGCCCGCGCGGGCGTCAACGTGCGCATGATCGACCAGGGCTCTTCGGAGCTGAATATCATCGTCGGCGTGGACAACGACAACTACGAGCGCACCATCAAGGCGGTGTACGAGGAGTTCTTCGACTAATTGTCATTGAATAGGGCTTGCCCGTCCGTTCTGCGGACGGGTTTTTTTGGGCGCCGCGCCCCGCGGCATAATGGCTTCGCGCCGCTC
>CALVTZ010000151.1 GCA_944363255.1 uncultured Clostridia bacterium | reverse complement strand
ACGGCGACGCGCTGTACTTTGTCAAAAAGCAGATCGTCGGCTTGGCGCTGGGGCTTGCCGCCATGGTGGGCATCGCCTTCCTGCCCGTGGAGAAGCTGAAAGGGTGGGGGCTTCCTGCGTTGATCGTCTCCCTCGTGCTGCTCGCCCTCGTCTTTGTGCCGGGGGTGGGCAGGAAGAACTACGGCGCAACGCGGTGGATCGGGCTGGGCGCGTTCACCATTCAGCCCTCGGAGATCGCCAAGTACGCTTTCGTGCTCTTTTCGGCGGGGCATTTTGCGCGCGATCCCGCCCGTATGCGCACCTTTTTGGGCGTGCTGCCCGTGCTCGCGGCGGGTGGGGGCGTCTGCGTGCTCATCATGCTGGAGCCGAATATGTCCGTCACCATGTGCGTGGGCGCGGTGATGATGGGCATTCTCTTTTTGGGCGGGGCGAAGTGGAAGACGCTCGCCTGCATCGCCCTGCCCGCGTTCTTTGCCCTGCCCGTACTCATCGCGGCGGAGCCTTACCGCCTGCAACGCCTCTCCGCCTTTCTCGATCCCTGGGCTTCCCCCAAGGAGGAGGGCTACCAGCTCATTCAATCGCTGTACGCGCTGGGAAACGGGGGATTCTTCGGCGTGGGGCTCTTTCGCTCGCGGCAGAAGTACCGCTTCTTGCCCTTTGCGGAGAGCGACTTCATCCTCTCCGTCATCGCGGAAGAGACGGGCTACTTCGGCATTCTCTTGCTCTTTCTCCTCATCGGGTTCATCATCTGGCGGGGCTTTCGCATTGCCCGCCGCTGCGAGACCTTCTTCGGCTATATGCTCGCTTCGGGCATCATCCTCGTCTTTGCCGTGCAGACGGCGCTCAACGCGCTCGTCGTGAGCGGTTGCATCCCGCCCACGGGGTTGCCTCTCCCGCTCGTGAGCGCGGGCAACACTTCGCTCATCGTCACCATGAGTGGGATGGGGGTGGTGTACGCCCTCTCGCGGCAGCGCCCCCTGCACACCGCGGGCAAAAAAATCATAAGATGGAGTAGGTAAACGGGCGCAGGAGTTCTTCCTGCGCGCTTCGTTTGCGCGAGGAGAAAACAATGGATAAATTTACTATCGAGGGGGGAGAACGGCTGTATGGCAGCGTGAAGTTGCAGTCGGCGAAAAATTCCGTTCTGCCGCTCTTTGCCGCGTCCATGCTCACGCAAAAGAAGGTCGCCATCCACGGCGTTCCGCACATTCGCGACGCGCTGTGCATGGCGCAGATCTTGCGCGAGCTGGGGGCGGAAGTCTCCTTCTGCGGGGAGGAGGTGTGCATCGACACCGCCAACGCCTGTTCGCACGAGATCTCTTCCGTGCTCACGCGCGAACTGCGCTCCTCCGTGTTCATGCTCGGCTCCCTGCTCTCCCGCTTCCGCCGCGCGCGCATCGCCTATCCGGGCGGGTGCGACATCGGGCTTCGTCCCATCGATCTGCACCTGTCCGCCCTCAAACGGCTGGGCGTAAACATCACCGAGCGCGAGGGCTTCATCCTGTGCGAATGCGACAGACTGCGCGGAGCGGAGATCTCGCTCGACTTCCCCAGCGTGGGCGCAACGGAGAACATCCTGCTCGCCGCCGCGTGCGCGGAGGGCACCACGGTGCTGTCGGGCGCAGCCAAGGAGCCGGAGATCGTCGACCTTGAAAAATTCCTCAACGGAATGGGGGCGAAGGTGACGGGCGCGGGGAGCGACGTCATTCGCATCGAGGGCGTTCCCGCCCTGCACGGGGTGAGCTTTTCGCCCGTGAAAGACCGCATCGAGGCGGGCACCTTCCTCATCGCCTGCGCCGTGTGCGGGGGTGAAGTGGAGGTCGTTGGTTGCAGCGGGGCAGATCTTAGCATACTTTTACATAAATTGCGTGAAAACGGTTGCAAAATCCATACAAAAAATGATAAAATAAGAATAGAAAGTCACGGACGGCTGCGCTGCAACCGTCGCATCGAGACGATGCCCTTCCCCGGCTTTCCCACCGACTTGCAGGCGCAGATGACGGCGCTCAACGCGGTGTGCGAAGGGGGCGCGCTCATCGTGGAAAATCTCTTTGAGACGCGCTTCAAATACGTGCCCGAACTGCAAAAGATGGGCGCGGACATCGAGGTGAAGGGGAGAACGGCGTTCGTGCGCGGCGTACCGAGGCTGCACGCCGCCTCCGTCGTCGCGGGGGACTTGCGCGGCGGCGCCGCCCTCGTCCTTGCGGCGCTTGGTGCGGAGGGCGTTTCCGAAGTCGTCGACCTCTCGCACGTCGACAGGGGATACAGCGACTTTCAGGGCAAACTCAAACAGCTTGGCGCAAAAATCAAACGCGTGCGCGCGTAAGCGCTTTGGAGATACGAATGAAAAAGAGAGTTATCCTTTCCACGATCGTTTCGCTCGTTCTGCTCATCGCCGTCGTGGCGGCGGGGCTGAACGCGGTGTTCACGATCACCCTCATGGATACCACCTTCCGCACCTTCTCGCGGACGGGGGAGACGCAGGCGGCGGAGCTGGAGCAAAAGCTCTCCCGCTTCCACGGGAAGAGCACCACCTTCCTCGATCTTGGCGACGTGGAGAGCGTCGTCGCGGAATATCCCGCCTTCCGTTTGGAGCGCATCAAAAAGTCCTATCCCAGCCGCGTCGAACTCACCGTTGCAGAGCGGCGGGAGACGTTCGCCTTCCGCCTCGGAGCGGGGTATGCCGTGCTCGACGAGAAGGGGGTGTGCATCGATGCAGACCGCGCCTCCCTTGAAAACGCGCAGACGGGCGGGGAGAACGTGGCGCTCATCGGCTTTGATTTCTCCGTGCAGGAAGGGCAGGTCGCCGCGGGTGAATACTTCCCGCAGGTGCTCGCCGTGCTCACAGAATTTTCCAACGTACTCTCGCATCCGCGCGCCAACGTAAAGCGGGTGACGCTGCGCTCGAAGGGCGATGCCTCCAACCGCCGTGCAGACCGCTTTGATATTGAAATGAGCGAGGGCGTCGTCATTCACATCTTCAATCCCTCCGTGCTTGCCTCGGAGAAGGCGAGCGCCGCGCTTTCCGCCTATTTGCAGCTCACGGACGGCGAG
>CALVTZ010000150.1 GCA_944363255.1 uncultured Clostridia bacterium | reverse complement strand
TTGGCCTACACGACGCTCGTCCGAGCTCTGCGCGATCTGGGCGAGGCGCACGCAGGCGACCTGGAAGCGGTGTTGGGGCTGCCCGCCGAGGCGAACAACCGCATCGAGTTCAACGAGATCTCCCCCCGCGCGGTGGAGAACGCGCTGAAGCATCCCCGCAAGATCAATTTGAGCCTGGTGGACGCGCAGCAGGCGCGCCGCGTGCTCGACAGGCTGGTGGGCTACAAGCTCTCCCCCCTGCTCAATAAGAAGATCCAAAACGGGCTCTCGGCGGGCAGAGTGCAGTCCGTCGCGCTGCGCCTCGTCGTCGAACGCGAGCGCGAGATCCAGGCGTTCAAGCCGGAAGAGTATTGGAATATCGCCGCCGAATTGCAGGACGGCGAGAAGAAGTTTTCCCCCTTTAAGGCGGCGCTGGAAAAGAAGGGGGGCAAGAAGGTCAAGATCCGCAACGGCGAGGAGGCGGCAGCCGCCGTCAAGGCGCTCGAGAGCGGCAATTCCGTTGTCAAGTCGGTAAAAAAGACGATTGCGCTGTCGCACGCGCCCGCGCCCTTCACCACGAGCACGCTGCAACAGGACGCCTCCAACAAGCTGGGCTTCACCGCGCCCGAGACCATGCTCATGGCGCAGCACCTCTACGAGGGCATGGATATCGAGGGGGAGGGGCACATCGCCTTCGTCACCTATATCCGTACGGACTCCACCCGCGTCTCGGACGAGGCTCAGGCGTCCGCACGCGAGTATATCACGCAGCGCTTCGGCAAGGAGTACTGCCCGGAAAAGCCCAACGTGTACGCCTCGCGCAAGGGCGCGCAGGACGCGCACGAGGCAATTCGTCCCATCGACCTCACGCGCACGCCCGAATCGGTAAAGAAGGTGCTCGACAAGAAGCACTTCAACGTATATAAGCTCATCTACGAGCGCTTCATCGCCTCGCAGATGGCGCAGGCACAGTACGACGCCATGCAGATCGAGATCGAAAACGGCGAGTACGGTCTGAAGGCGAGCGGCAAGACCTTGCGCTTCGCGGGCTACACCGCCATCTATCAGGACGTGAAGAAGGAGGACGAGGAGGAGGCCTCTTCCAAGTTGCTCCCGCCCCTCAAGGAGGGGGACGCGCTCACCTGCCTTGGGGTGAAGAGCGAGCAGAAGTTCACCAAGCCTCCCGTGCGCTACACGGACGCCTCCCTCGTCAAGGCGATGGAGGAAAAGGGCATCGGCCGCCCCTCCACGTACGCCTCCATCATCTCCGTGCTGGGCAAGCGCAAGTATATCGAAAAGGACGGCAAGTACATGGTGCCCACGGACATTGCATACCGCATCACGGATATGCTCGTGCACTACTTTACGGATATCATGGACGTGGGCTTCACCGCCGACATGGAGGAGAAGCTGGATAAGATCGAGGACGGCGGCAGAGATTGGCACTCCATCATCAGCGAGTTCTACCCGCCCTTCGAGGAAAAGCTGCGCTTTGCCAAGACGGACGGCGACGAAGTGACGGAGATCTTGTGCGAAAAGTGCGGGCACCCCATGGTGCGCAAGATGGGCAAGTACGGCAAGTACCTCGCCTGCTCCAACTACCCCGCCTGCTCGAATATCGTGAGCGAGGGGGAGACGGAGATCTCCACCACGCCCTGCCCCAAGTGCGGCTCGATGATGATCGTCAAGAACGGGCGGTACGGCAAGTTCCTCGCCTGCCCCAACTATCCCACCTGCAAGTCCACCATGCCCATCGTGGAGAAGAAGGAAGAGGAGTTCGAGGGCGTGTGCCCCGACTGCGGCAAGCCCACCAAGAAGCTGCGCTCCAAGACGGGAAAACTGTACTACGGTTGCAGCGGCTACCCGCTCTGCAAGTTCATGAGCTGGGACAAGCCCACGGGCAGAAAGTGCCCGCAGTGCGGCGGCGCGCTCGTGGAGACGGCGCGGGGCGTGAAGTGTGCGAACAAGGAGTGTTCGTACCGCGAAGCGCCTGCGCCCAAACAGGCATGATCCCCGTCATCGGCGGCGGGCTTGCGGGGTGCGAAGCGGCGTGGCTGCTCGCCCAAAACGGGCATAAGGTGCAGCTGTTCGAACAAAAACCGCTGCGCCGTTCGCCCGCACATTCGAGCAACGATCTGTGCGAGCTCGTCTGTTCCAATTCGCTCAAGAGCGACGACGTATATGGCAATGCCTGCGGGCTGTTGAAGGAGGAGATGCGCATTCTCGGCTCCATCACCATGCAGGCGGCGGCACAGACGCGCGTGCCCGCAGGCGGGGCGCTCGCCGTCGATCGTGACGCGTTTTCTGCATACGTAACGCAAAAAGTGCGCAATCATCCCAATATCCACATCGTGGAAGGGGAGGTCACGGCGCTGCCCGAGCAGGGCATCGTGGCAACGGGGCCGCTCACGGACGGCGCGCTGTTTGACGCCATCGTAGCGCGCTTTGGCGGCAATCTGCACTTCTACGACGCGACCGCGCCCGTCATCACGCGCGAGAGCGTTGATATGCGCTTCGCCTTCACGGGCGACCGCTACGGCAAGGGCACGGGCGACTATATCAACTGCCCCCTGAACAAGGAGGAGTACACCCGCTTTGTGGAGGAGCTGCTCGCCGCGGAGAAGGTCACGCTCAAGGAGTTTGAAAAGCGGGAGATCTTCGAGGGCTGTATGCCCGTGGAAGTCATGGCGTCGCGCGGGTTCAACACGCTGCGCTTTGGCACCTTCAAACCCGTGGGGCTGGAGGAGGAGGGGCGGCGGCCGTACGCCGTCTTGCAGCTGCGCCGCGAGAACAGCGCAGGCACGCTGCTGGGGCTCGTGGGCTGCCAGACGAATTTGAAGTTCGGCGAGCAGAAGCGGGTGTTCTCCCTCATTCCCGCCCTGCACGGCGCGGAGTTCGTGCGCTACGGCGTGATGCACCGAAACACCTTTTTGGACGCTCCCCGCGTGCTGAATGCGGACGGCAGCGCCAAGGACGCGCCCATGCTCTTCTTCGCGGGACAGATCACGGGCGTGGAGGGGTATGTGGAGAGCGCGGCAAGCGGGATGCTCGCAGCCATCAACTATCTGCGCGCGCTTGCGGGCAGG
>CALVTZ010000149.1 GCA_944363255.1 uncultured Clostridia bacterium | reverse complement strand
CGGAACACGCTGAGGCGGTATTTGATCTCATCGGGATCCTTCTCGATCTGCACGTTGTACGCCTTGATGCGATCCTGTCCCTGCGCCGCGTTGCTTGCAAGCACATACAGACCGCCGTTGATGGCGCCGCTCTCCGAGGCGGAGGCGATGCTCGCTTCCACCACATAGGGCGCTGCGAGCGCCTGCCCTGCGAGCAGCTTGCTCTCCCCTGCCGCGGGCGTGATGAGCTTGCCATCCTGAATGGTAAAGCTGTTGCCTGCGGAGTTGTACGACGTGAACTGCGCGAGCGCGCCGGAGTTGTCGAACTCGCTGCCCAGCTCGTTGCCTGCAACGGTGTAGTCCGCTTCCGCGTCCTCGAGGCTGTCGTAGAAGGCGAAGTAGGTGCCGTAGCGGGAATGGAAGAGCTGGTTGAAGGGACGGAAGGTGAGATCGCCCTGATTGAGCGTGTGCACCGTCACCGTAATGTTGCCTTCAAGGTCGGTCTCCACATCCGCACTCGCCGCAAGCGTGCCGTTTTGAAGCGCGATCTTGTTGGTGAGGTCGCCCGTGTAGGGAGAACCGAAGGAGAGCTGGCTGTCCTGCACGTCATGCACGTCCTCCGTGCCGAGGTCGAGAACGAGCATGAGCGGGCCCCACATGATGGCGGATTGGTTGATCGCGCCCTTGAGCGGAGCGAGGCGGAAGGTTAAGGGTACGGAGTACTCCACGGTGTCGCCATTCTGCCAGGCGCGGTTGATCTCGTAATAGCCGTTCGTGGGCGAGATGGTCTGCTCCACGCCGTTGATCTTGATGACCGTGCCGTTTTCCGCCCAATCGGGAAGGCGCAGCGCAAGCGTGAACGTGCCGCTGCCCGTCACCGTGAACGTCGTCTTCTGATCGGTGTAGAAGTTGCCCGACTGCGTTACGGAGACGCCCTCGCTGAACTTCACCGTGGTGGGATAGAACATATTCACGAACAGCTTGTCCTGCGTGGTGTAGTAGATGCCCTGCGTGAGCTTTGCAAAGCTCTCCATGCCCGTGCAGGCGCAGCACCAGAAGCTGTTTTCCGCCGAATGATAGACCTTGTAGTAGCCGAACGCGGAGTTGGTGAGATAGGTCTTGAGCCCCGTATCGGGCGCCATGGACGCGAGAATGTGGTTGGTGTACACGTTCTCCATGTAGTCCGCATACTTCTTCTCGCCCGTCCAGCGATAGAGATAGTCGGCAAGTTTGAGCATATTATAGCTGCAGCAGGTCTCCGAACTGTCGTTCGCCGCCTCCAGCTCGCCCGCGTGCTGCCAGAACTCGCCGCGGCTCGTACTGCCGTTTGCATAGGTGCGCGTCATGATCATTTCAAACGCGTTGATGCAGATGGTCTTGTAGTACACATCCCCCGTCACCTCGTACGCCGCAGCGCAGCCAAGGAACTTGGGAATGGTGGTGTTGGAGTGTAGCCCGTTCAACAGATCGATATTCTTATTGATATTGTCGAGGAAGCCGCGCTCTTCAAAGAACTGCGCCGCCTTGAAGTGGTCGGGATCTTTGGTGACGCGGTAGGTCTGGAAGAGCACTTCCGCCATGCCGCCGTATTCGATGGTGAGAATGCTCTGACGTGTGCTCTCGCTCACATTGCTCATCCTATTGTACACCCAATCTGCCGCCTTGTAAAGCATCTCATACGCTTTTTCACGCAGCGTGGGAACGTAGGTGTAGACGTCGAGCAGCGCCTCGAGCTGCTTGTGGTAGAAGTACCACGGCACCCAAATACTTTCGCCGCTCGTCGTCACCCTTCTGCCCTCTTCGAGCGCGATATAGTGATCGACATCCAGCGCGTTCAGATAGCCTGCGTTTTCGGGATCTTTGGCTGCGAACGCCTTTTGGCATTCCTCCCACGCCCCGAACATATACGCAAGGCGATCGGAAACGCTCTCGCCGTTGTGCGTGTAGCCCGGCATACTCACGGAAGCCTTGGCAAGCGCGATGATATAGTGCGCTTCAAACTGCCCCGCGCCCGAATCCTTGATCCACGCGCCGTACCCCTGCACGCCCTTGGTGTCCAGCCCTGCGACGCGCCTGTAATTGTAGAGCAGACGATCGCGATCGAGCGAGAACATATAGTCGAGGTTGGTCTCCATGAGCCCGTACCAATAGGAGCCCTCCTCAAACGCCACAGCGTCCAGCGTGGTGTCGAACACCACGGAGGGATCGGGGATCTCGCGCGGTTTCACGTCAAAGGAAAATGCCTTGGTGTCCTGCGCGTCGCCGCGCACCAGCGTTGCCGTGAGCGTCACATTGGTGGCGATGGTAGGAATGAACACGTTGCCTTCGTTCGTGATGACCTGCGTGTTGCTTGACTGCCACGTGATGCGCACGCCCTCAGCGGCGCGGCTGGGAAGATCGATATGGGAGGACGTGCCGTCCCACGTGATATTCAGTTTGCCCTTTTCCTGCGCGACTGCTTCCGCGTCGCTTTCGATGGTCGTGACTCCGGATGCCATCATGACCTCCTTCTCGGTCAAAGCCGTCTGATAAATTTTGATGTTGTCCAGCTTCCCCGTCATGGGGTTGTCGTTCCAGAACTGCGTTCTGCCAAAGTTGAAGCAGCCGTTCGCTTCCCAGAAGAGGGAATTTTTATAGGCGAAATTGTTGTTTTCCTGCGCAAGCACGCCGTCCACATAGATGGCTGCGCGCGTGCCGTCCATCGTCACGGTGATATTCACCCAGCGGTTGAACTCCGTATTGATATCTATCACCTGATCCTGCGCGCCTTCGTTCTTGGTGAACTTCAAGCGCAGCGCCGTAGCGTTGCCCCACTTCGCGCCCAAGCTCAACGCCTGATTGTTTCTGGGCGCAAAGTCGAAGATGCGCGCATAATTGGTGCAGTTGCTGTCTACGAACACATCGGCAGAGATGGTGAGCTCGTTGTGCCCATGCAGCGTCTTCATGGGAATGTTCATGGACGTTCTCGTCTCATTCGTCTCCCCCGCCGTCGTGCCGTCGAGCACGAGCACGTTGCTGCCCTTGCCCTCGTCACGCGCCGTTGTGGCATTGCCCGCCGCCGTGCCGTCGTAGCCGCGCACGCTCTCCTTCATGCCATCC
>CALVTZ010000148.1 GCA_944363255.1 uncultured Clostridia bacterium | reverse complement strand
ATAGATTTTAGTTTTGCCCTCTTCCGCCTTCCGCCGTTTTTGCCGCCGCTTGGGGGTTTTGGCAACAAAAAAGGCATTCCGTCCGAATCGGACAGAAACGCCAACAAAGAGACCGCGTGAAAAAGAAAAACATCCGCAATTCAAACCTGCCCCTTTTCTCATAGAGATGAGAAAAAAAGCGCTTGAAATCAGCGAATGTCCCTCATATTCATGACTTTCCCCCTGTCGTCATTTCTTGTACTGCGTTAAATATACCATAAGCGCGTGCCTTTGTCAATGCTATTTTAGGAATTTTTTTGTGAAAACTTTACTTGAATTTCATTTATTTTAGACGGAAATCACGGATTTCCTGCTCCGTTTGCGCATTTTTCCGCCCTGCGCGGCGCCTCTCTTCGCCCGCGCTTTGCACCGTTTTGTCCCCGTTTCGTGCAAACGGGTGCGAAAATGCGTACCGCACGGAGCGCGCCTTCCCCTCTCAAAGAGCAAGAAAAAGGACGCACGAATTGCGTGCGTCCCCGCATAAAATTTGCCGTTATTCCTGCCGTTCGATGATGTCCAGGATCTCGCTGATGCGCTCCAGATCGTCCTGCGTGTAGTAGTCGATATAGATGCGCCCCTTCTTGTCTGTGCCGATGAGGGAGACCTTCGTCTTGAACGTCGTGCGCATCCGCTCCACGAAGTGCTTGAGCTCCGCGCTCTGCATGGCGTTCTTGCGCTCCCGCTCGCGCGCGAGCACTTCGGGCGGGTTGAGGTACTGCTTGACGGCGTGCTCGATCTCGCGCACCGACCAGCCCCCCTTCACGCACTCCAGCGCAAGCGCCGCCTGCTCCTCCTTGGGCACGGAGACGAGGGCGCGCGCGTGTCCCGAGGAGAGCTTCCCCTCCCGCACGAGGGCGATGACTTCGTCTGCGAGCGTCAAAAGGCGCAGCGTGTTGGCGATGGCGGGGCGGGATTTGCCCAGCCGCTCGGCAAGCATCTCCTGCGTGAGGGCGTATTCCTCCATCAGCTTCTTCATGCCGTACGCCGCTTCGATGGGGTTGAGATCCTCGCGCTGCAAGTTCTCGATGAGGGAGATCTCCTGGATCTCCTTCTCGCTGTATTCGCGCACGATGGCGGGGATGGTGGTAAGTCCCGCCAGCTTTGCGGCGCGGTATCTGCGCTCGCCCGCGATGATCATGTAGCCGTCCATGCGGCGGTTTACGACGATGGGGCTGATGACGCCGTGCTCGCGGATGGAGTTTGCAAGGTCGTTCATCGCGTTCTCGTCGAACGCCTTACGCGGCTGATCGGGGTTGGGATAGATCTCGCTGAGCGAAAGCTCCGATGCGCCCGCGCCCCCCTCTGCCTGCGCGTTTTCGTATGCCTCTTCCGTGTCGCTGAACAGCGCCGAGAGGCCTCTGCCAAGTCCCTTCACCATTTTTTATATCCCCTCCGTTTTTTTCAAAAACTCTTCCGTGAGCGCGTTATACGCGCGTGCGCCCGCGCATTTGCTGTCGTGCAGCAGAATGGGCTTGCCGTGGCTGGGCGCCTCTGAAAGGCGAATGTTGCGCGGAATGACGATCTCGTACAGCTTCTTGGTGAAGTAGCGCTTGATCTCCGCCGCGATCTGCCTGCTGATGAGCGATCTTCCGTCGTACATGGTGAGCACCACGCCCTCCACCTTCAGCCCCTTGTTGAGGTGCTGCCGCACGAGCGCAATGGTGTTCATCAGCTGCGAAAGCCCCTCCAGCGCGTAGTATTCGCTCTGAATGGGGATGATGACGCTGTCCGCCGCGGCGAGCGCGTTGATGGTGAGCAGCCCCAGCGAGGGCGGGCAGTCGATGAGGATATAGTCGTAAGCGCCCTTCGCCCTGTCGAGCGCCCCCTTCAACACCTTTTCGCGCGAAGGTTTGTACACCAGCTCCACCTCTGCCCCCGCAAGGTCGATGTTGGAGGGCAGGATGGTGAGGTTTTCAAGTTCTGTGGGAAGGACGTTCGCCTTGACTTCCTCCCCGTCGATGATCACGTTATACACCGACTTTTTCAGCGTGCTCTTGGCAAAGCCCAGCCCCGTGGTGGCGTTTCCCTGCGGATCGAGGTCGACAAGCAGCACCTTTTTGCCCGCCTTGGCAAGGTACGCCGCCATGTTTACGCACGTCGTCGTCTTGCCCACGCCCCCCTTCTGGTTGGAAAAAGAGATGACCGTTCCCATGCCTTACTCCTCCTTCGGGCTGTCGTCCTTGTCCGCCTCGGGCTGCGACGCGGGCATTTCTTCCTTGGTTGCGGGTTGCTCTTTCTCGGGTGCGGAAGGCTGCGCGGGAGCTTCTGCTGCGACTTCTGCGGAAACTTCTGCCGCCGCGGGCACTTCTGCCCCATCTGCGGAAGGCTGCGCGGGTACCTCTTCCGCCTGCTTCGTGCCGAAGGGATCGTCCGGCATGACCTTATCGTGCACTTCCATATAGGAGAGCACTTCCTTATAATCTGCCCGCAGAAGAAGAGCCGCGTCGTCACCGAGGCAGACAAGAAGTGCACCGCCTATCACGAGGCAGGGCACGCCATTCTTGCAAAACTGTGCGAGCACTGCGACAACGTGCACGAAGTGTCCATCATCCCGCGCGGCATGGCGGCAGGCTATACGCTCACGCGCCCCGACAGCGATGATAACGACATGACTGTTAACAAACTTAACGATTTCATCTGCATGGCGCTGGGCGGCCGTGTGGCGGAGGAGATCGTCATTCACGACGTCTCCGCGGGCGCGTCCAACGACATCAAGCGGGTGACGCAGATCGCGCGCAAGATGGTCACCGAGTGGGGCATGAGCGCCCGCCTCGGCCCCATTGCGTATGCGAGCGACGGGCCCGTCTTCCTCGGGCGCGACTTCGAGGAGCGCAACACGTACAGCGAGGAGACCGCGGGCATCATCGATGAAGAGGTCAAGTCCATCGTCTCCACGGCGTACGACCGTGCGCGCAAGCTGCTGCTTGAAAACCGTGCCATTCTCGACAACATGGCGCGCGTGCTCGTCGAGCAGGAGACCATCTACACCGCAGAAGTGGATATGCTCATGAGCGGGGCAGATTATAAGGAAGTGCTCTCCTATATGG
>CALVTZ010000147.1 GCA_944363255.1 uncultured Clostridia bacterium | reverse complement strand
CCCGCAGAGCCTCGTGCTCGCGCGCGGGGGAAGCCCGCTCGTGGTGGGGGAGAGTGCGGCGGGGCTGTTTGCCGCGAGCGACGTGCCCGCCATCGCTGCCTCGGGCATGAAGCTCATGGCGCTGCGCGAGGGGGAGCTCGCCCGGTTGCAGGCGGGCAGGGTGCGCTTCTTTGACCGAGAGCTCCGCCCCGTGGAGGGGGAAGCGCTCGTCTGCGACGTGGCGCGGGAGGGGGTGGAGAAGGGGGAATACGCGCACTTCATGCAAAAGGAGATGAAGGAGATCCCCGCGGTCATGGCGCGCTCCGTGCTCGATCTTCTCTCGGACGCGCGCTACACCGCCCTCGTCGCCGCGCTTGGGCGGGCGAAACGCATTCAGATGGTGGCTTGCGGCACCGCCTATCACAGCGCGCTGTGCGCAAAGTACGCGATAGAGTCGCTCGCCCGCATTCCCACGGAGGTGTATATCGCCAGCGAATACCGCTACGCCCGCCCCATCGTGCAGCGGGATACCCTCGTGTTCGCCGTGTCGCAGAGCGGGGAGACGGCAGATACGCTCGCCGCCGCCTCCCTTGCGCGCGAGTTGGGTGCGCCCGTCGTGGCGGTGACCAACGTGCCCTATTCCTCCCTCACCCGCCTTGCGCATTTCGTGCTGCCCACGGACGCGGGGCGGGAAGTCGCCGTCGCCGCGACCAAGAGTTTTTCCGCGCAGCTGTGCGTGCTCTATTCGGTGGCAGTCGCGCTCGCGCGCATCAAAAGGGGTGTTGGGGAACTTGCTTCGCTCACCGCGCTTCCCCTGCTCGCAGACAGGGCGCAGGCGGCGGGCAGCGCGGTGGGGGCGTGGACGGCGCACTTTTGCAGGGCGAAGAGCGTGTACTTCATCGGGCGGGGGCAGGACTACTGCGCCGCGCTGGAGGGCAGCCTCAAACTCAAGGAGATCTCCTATCTTCCGGGCGAAGGGTATCCCGCGGGCGAACTCAAACACGGCACGCTCGCCCTTGTCGACGACGTGACGCCCGTCGTCGCCGTGATGACGGGGCGCGCCCTTGCAGAAAAGACGATGAACGCCGTGCACGAGGTGTACGCGCGCGGGGCAAAGGTCTTTCTCATCACCCCCTTTGCACGCTACGCCGCGCGGGAGGAGGTGTTCTCCTCCGTGCTCATTCCCGCCTGCGAGGAGGCGTTCTCACCCGCCCTCTCCGTACTGCCGCTGCAACAGCTCGCCTACTGCGTGGCGCTCGCGCGGGGGAACGATCCCGATAAACCGCGCAACCTCGCAAAGAGCGTCACGGTCGAATAGGTCAAAGGGTGCGCGGCTGCGGCTTGGGCGTGGGTGCGGGCATGGGTGGCTCCTCTACGGTCATATCGGGCACGAGTGCGGGCATGGGTGGCTCTTCTTCGGGCGGAAGGGGGTAGGGCGTGGGTATGCCCGCGGGCGGCTTTGACATGGGTGGCTCGGGCAGGGGCATGGGCGTGCCGGGTAGGGGCGCGCGCGGCGGGCGACGATGGGGCGGAAAGGGCAGACGGGGCGCCTCGCCCCCTTCGTAGCGTTCGTGCGCGGGCAGCGGCTGCTGCCGCATGGAGGGAGTGGCGGCGTTCTTGCCGCAGCCTGCAAGCAGGGCGGTGCAACTGAATACGGTCGCAAGTGCGATCAAACAAAACTTTTTCATATCCTCAATATGCGAAGAATGCGCGCGTGCTATTCGCTTGCATTTTTTTCGCCGCTGTGCTATAATATTTGTTGCCTGAACGGAAAGAAGCGTCTGACCGCAAAGGAGCGAACATGAATGTACGGCGCAAGCCTGTTTTTTTGCACGCTCCTTTTGCCCGCGTTCGGGCAGGAGGAGTTTTTTTATGCAAGAAAAACGGCTGGCAGTCCTCTCCGTGGTGGTGGAGGACAGGAGTTCTGCCGAGCGGCTGAACGCGCTGCTCTCCGAATACGGGGAGTGCGTCGTGGGCAGAATGGGCATTCCCTATCGCGAGAAGGGCGTCTCCGTGCTCTGCGTGGTGCTGGACGCGCCCGTGCCCGCCATCAACGCGCTTACGGGCAAGATCGGGCAGCTTTCGGGCGTCACCGCCAAGACATTATTCAGTAAATTTTAAGGAAGGAGTTTGAGATATGAAAAAGACTTTTGCAGGAATTTTGGCTGCCACCGTGCTCACGGCGGCTTGCGTTGGCTTTGCCGCGTGCGGCGAGGAGACGGGGGACAAGTACACCGTCTACACCCCCGACGGCGCGCCCGCGCTCTCCCTCGTCAAGGCGATGGCAGAACAGGAGGAGACGTTTGCCTTCCATGTCGTCGCCCCGGCGAGCATCTCCGCCACCGTCACCTATAAGGACAGCGCGAAGAACGCGGACTTCTGCGTGCTGCCCGTCAACCTCGCGAGCAAGTTCCTGGGGGAGGGGACGAGCTATCAGATGCTGGGCACCGTCACGAACGGCAACTTCTTCTTCCTCACAACGGGCGAAGGACAGGCGCTCACGCCCGACAACTTCGCAAGCGCGCTCACGGGCAAAAAGGTGGGCGTGGTGCAGCTTGGCAACGTGCCCGGGCTCACCTTCCAATCTGTCTTGAAGGACGCGAACCTCGCCTATACCGTGCTCGATGGCGTGCAGGAGGAGGGGAACGCGACCAAGGTCAACCTCGTGAACATGGGCACGGACGCGAGCAATGTGACGCCCGCCTTCGGGTGCGATTACTACCTCTGCCCCGAACCTGCCGTCTCGCTCAAAGTGGCGGGCACGGCAAACAATCCCGCGGATAAGAAGTTCACGCTTGCGGGCAGCTTGCAGGAGCTGTACGGCGGGGAGAACGGCTATCCCCAGGCGGTGCTCGTTGCGAAGAAGTCCGTCATCGAAGGGGACAGGAAGGCGGTGGAGACGCTCGTCTCCTGCGTGGAGGGGAGCGCGAGCTACCTTGCGAATGCCGAGACGGCGACCGTGCTTTCCCTGCTCGCAAAATACCGCCCGTCCGATCTCTCGCCCGCCTTCAACGAGAAGAACCTCACCAAGGCGGTCATCGAAAATTGCTCGGTCAAGTTCACGAAGAGCGCAGACTGCAAGACGCGCGTGGTGGACTTCCTTGCAAAACTCAAAGCCA
>CALVTZ010000146.1 GCA_944363255.1 uncultured Clostridia bacterium | reverse complement strand
TGCTGCGCCAGCAGAAGGCGAAGGCGTACCAGCTCGAGCGTGCGCAGGCGGAGGACGGCGATCCCGTGCTGCAGGCGCAGGTGCTTTCTGAGTTCCGCTATAAGAACGTCGCCGCGCCCGTTGTCTTTGGGGTGTCGCTCCTGCTCGGCATCTTCCTCTTCTCGCTGCTTGCGATGCTTCCCGCATCCTATGCCTATATCAAATTGTTCTATGCGCCCACCTCGGGCGTGAGCATCTTCACGCTGTGCTGGAAGGCGTTTGCCGCGGGCTTTACGGGCGGTTCCGCCGCGGCATGGGGGCCCTTCGTGCGCACCTTCGTGGGCACGGGCGACCGCTTCGCCGTGACCGCTGCCGCCGTCAACCCCGTTGCGCTCATTGCGGCGGTGTGCGGCATCCTCTTCTCCGTCATTCGCATCGTCAAGATCGTGCTCGCTGCAAAGCAGGGGCTGCAAAAGGAGGGGCGTGCCGCGCTGCGTGCCGCCGTCATCCCGCTCGTGCTCTTCCTGCTCTCGCTCGTGCTCACCTTCTTTGCGGGGGACTCCGTTGCCTTCGTACTGCTTGCCTACATTGCGGCGTTCATGGCGGGTGCCATCGAACTGCACGCCATGCTCGGTTCGGGCAGCACGGGCAGCACGGCGGCGATCTCCGTCTTTATCGCGCTGCTCGTGATCGGCTTTGCGGTGATGGCGGTGTTCACCTTCTCCATCCCGCTGCCCGCGTCCTTCGTCGGCTCTTTCGCGGCGTAAGGTAAGGAGGTGGGGGAATGATCGCGAAAATTATCTGTTACGCACTCAATGGTCTGGAAGGCGTTCCCGTCGAAGTGGAGACGGACGTCAACAAGGGCGTGCCCGCCTACGACATGGTGGGGCTGCCCGATACTGCAGTCAAGGAGAGCAAGGAGCGCGTGCGCTCCGCCATCAAGAACAGCGGTCTGCTCTTCCCCCTCAACAAGATCACCATCAACTTTGCTCCCGCCGACCTCAAGAAGGAGGGCGCGTCCTTCGACCTCGCGGTCGCCGTCTCCCTGCTCAAAGCGAGCGAACAGCTCGTGGGCGCGCGGGTGAGCGACACCGTGTTTTTGGGCGAACTCGCCCTCAACGGCGATCTGCGCCCCGTCAATGGACTGCTGCCCATCCTCATCTCGGCAAAGGGGCACGGCTTTACCAAATTTATCGTTCCCGCCGCCAATGCGCATGAAGCGCGCTTCCTGGGCGGGGCGGAGATCTACCCCGCGCGCACCCTCCTCGAAGTGGTGCGCCACCTCGCGGGCACGCAGCTCATCACCCCGCCTGAGACGGCGCAGTTTGCCGTGCACGGGGCAAAGCGGGGCGGGGCAGACCTCAAATTCGTAAAGGGACAGCCCATGGCGCGCCGCGCTTTGGAGATCGCCGTCGCGGGCGGGCACAACCTGCTCATGGTGGGACCTCCCGGAACGGGCAAGACCATGCTCGCGCGCTGCCTGCCCACCATCATGCCCGACCTCTCCTTTGAGGAGGCGCTGGAGATCACCAAGATCCACTCCGTCGCGGGCGTGTTGGGGGAGGAGGGCATCGTCACCGAGCGTCCCTTCCGCACCCCGCACCACACGGCGACCACCGTCTCCATGTGCGGCGGCGGAAACCGCGTCGTGCATCCAGGCGAGATCTCGCTTGCGCACGGCGGCGTGCTCTTTTTGGACGAGCTGCCCGAATACAAGCGCTCCACGTTGGAGGCGATGCGCCAGCCGCTCGAGGACGGCGTCATCACCGTCTCGCGTGCGGGCGGCACCTTCAACTACCCCGCGCGCTTTATGCTGTGCGCGAGCATGAACCCCTGCCCGTGCGGAAACTATGGCTCCAAGGACCTCACCTGCAGCTGTACCCCCGCGGAGATCAGGCGGTACCGCAAGAAGGTCTCGGGCCCGCTGCTCGACCGCATCGACCTTCAGGTGGAAGTGGACAACATTTCCTACGACGAGCTCACTGCGAGCACGTTGCAGGAGGATTCGGCAACGGTGAAGGCGCGCGTCGACGAGGCGCGCAAGATCCAGCGCAACCGCTTCGAGGGCAGCAGTATCGTGACCAACGCGGCGATGGGGGAGCGGGAGATCACCACCTTCTGCACCCTGTCAAAGGAGGGCGATCAGATCTTGCGCGAGGCATTCGAGCGCATGAAGCTCTCCGCCCGTGCAAGGGCGCGCATCATCAAGGTGGCGCGCACCATTGCAGATCTGGATGCAAGCGAGAACGTCCTTCCCAAGCACGTGTTCGAGGCGGT
The DNA here is from genome assembly GCA_944363255.1 of uncultured Clostridia bacterium. Taxonomy (GTDB): domain Bacteria; phylum Bacillota; class Clostridia; order Christensenellales; family Borkfalkiaceae; genus Gallimonas. The sequence continues at coordinate 862 of CALVTZ010000146.1, read as the reverse complement.
CTCCTATCGCATCTACGACAAGATGGGGTAAGCTATGGCATATTCCATGCAGGAGCGGGCAATGATATGGCTGTGCGCGTGCGCACCCGTGGAGGAACGGGAGCGCATCATGCTTTTGCGCGCGGCGCACGATCCCGCCGCCCTGTTATCCGATTTTGAAAAAATTTGCCCTTCGGTGATAAAGGAGGGCAAATCGCGGTTATATAATAGTGACCGCGCATCGCGTGAGCGGGAATTGGACGCATTCCTGAATGAGCTGGACAGGCGGGAGTACTTCGCCGTCACCCTGCTCTCGGAGGACTATCCCGCGCTTCTCAAGGAGACGGGCGCTCCGCCTCTCGTGCTGTACGGCGCGGGGGAGCGGGCGCTTTTGTCAACGCGAATGTTTTGTATCGTTGGCTCCCGCCTCACGCCTCCGTGGGCGGAAAAGCAGGCGCGCATCTTTGCAGAGGCGCTCTCCGAGCGCTTCACCATCGTAACGGGGCTTGCGGAGGGCGGCGACAGCGCCGCCATCGAGGGCGCGCTCAGGAGCGGAAAGGTCATCTCCGTGCTCCCCAACGGGCTGAATGAGTGCTACCCCGCCTCCCACGCCTCGCTGAAGGAGCGGGTGCGAAGGGGCGGACTGCTGCTCAGCGAATATCTGCCCACCGAGCCCGCGCGCAAGTATTCCTTTCACGCGCGCAACCGCATTCTTGCAGGACTTGCGGAGGGGGTGCTCGTCGTCTCGGCGGGCAAGCGCAGCGGAACGAGCATCACGGCGAATTACGCGCTCGACTACGGGCGGGACGTATTCGCCTTCCCCTACAATCTGGGCGCATCGCAGGGGGAGGGGTGCAACGAACTCATCAAAAAGGGCGCCTAT
>CALVTZ010000145.1 GCA_944363255.1 uncultured Clostridia bacterium | reverse complement strand
GATATGGCGGCGATTGGAAGTCGCCACGATCATCACGTTGTTGGTAATGCCCTCCATGCTGCCCTGCAGCGCCGCCTTGAGGGTGGAGACGCGCGTATCGTCCTCCGCGAGCGAGAAGTCGTCGATGAACACGACAAACTTCATGGGCTCCTCCGCGAGCCGCGCCTTGAGGTCGGGCAAAAAGAGCAGATCTTCCTTGGCGATCTCCACGAGGCGCAGCTTTTGCGGCGCGAACAAATTCACCATGGCGTGCACGGTGGAGGACTTGCCCGTTCCGCGGTCGCCGTACAGCAGCAGATCGGAAAAGGGCAGCCCGCGCACGAAGTTTTCAAAGTTGTCCTTGACTTCCGCCTTTTCCCGCTCATAGCCCTTGAGATCGGCGAGGGTGACGGCGGAGGGACGGCGCAGGGGCTGCAACATTCCGTTCGTGTAGCGGAAGGCGCGGTAGCGCGCAAAGTCGCCGTAGCCGTTTTCGCGGTAGAAGTTCTTGAGCGCGCCGCACACGTCTTTCTCAAAAAACAGCGGGTGCGCTTCGCCCATGCAGAACATATCGTTGGGCTGAATGGCTTTGAGCGCGCGCAGAACGAGCTCAAGGTCGCGCGAAAAGGCGCGTTCGAGATAGGGGGAGGGTGCTTCCTCGCCCGCACAGGCGCGGGAGAAGGGGTTTTCATCGTACAGGACAAGCTCCTGCACGCAGCGTGTGAGCGCGCACTCCGCCCCGCGCGAAAAGAGCTCGCTCATAAATTCTCCCGTGTGCGTTTCCCCCTCCATCACGCCGCGGAAGAGGGGATCGAGCAACAGCCCGCGCAAAAGGGAGAGTTCGCATACATTGTTCATATATTCACCTGAATCCGAATATTTTTCTATATTATAACGCATTTATGCGCGAAAATCAATCAAACTGCAAAAATATCGCGTAAAAATTCATTCGATTGCTTGACGGGAGCATTGCAAGAGGGTATAATAGGCGAAAAGGCTATTTCGGAGGCAGTTATGGAACACAAGATTTTCGATCCTGACACGCAGGAAGCGCGCATCTTTCACGAGGGCGATTGCGATCTCAAGCGTCTCAAGGGCAAGACGGTCGCGATCATCGGCTTCGGCAGCCAGGGACACGCGCACGCGCTCAACCTCAAGGACAGCGGCGTAAACGTCATCATCGGTTTGAGAGAGGGGGGCAGAAGCTATCCTGTTGCAAAGCAGGCAGGGTTTGAAGTATATTCCGTGAAGGAAGCGGCGGAGAAGGCGGACGTCATCATGATGCTCACGCCCGACGAGAAGATGGCAGACATCTACAAGGAGAGCGTTGCCCCCGTCCTCAAGGCGGGCAAATACCTCGCCTTTGCGCACGGCTTCAACATTCACTTCAAGCAGATCGTTCCGCCCAAGGACGTGAACGTGTTCATGATCGCACCCAAGGGCCCCGGTCACACGGTGCGCAGCGAGTACCTTGAAGGGCACGGCGTACCCGATCTCGTCGCCGTCTATCAGGATCCTTCGGGCGACACGATGGACATTGCGCTTGCCTATGCGCTGGGCGTGGGCGGTGCGCGCGCGGGCGTATTGGAGACGACCTTCAAGTGCGAAACGGAGACCGACCTCTTCGGCGAACAGGCAGTTCTGTGCGGCGGCGTGACGGCGCTCATGAAGGCGGGCTTTGAAACGCTCGTCGAGGCGGGCTATGACGCACGCAACGCATACTTTGAATGCATTCACGAGATGAAGCTCATCGTCGACCTCATCTATGCGGGCGGCTTCCAGAAGATGCGCTACTCCATCTCCGACACGGCGGAATTCGGCGACTACGAGACGGGCAAGCGCCTCATCACCGAGGAGACGAAGAAGGAGATGAAGAAGGTGCTCGAGGAGATCCAGGACGGCACGTTCGCCTCCAAGTGGATCAGCGAGAACAAGAGCGGCGGAAGGGCGCACTTCATCGCCTGCCGCGAGCGCGAGGCACAGCACCCCCTGGAGAAGGTGGGCGCAGAACTGCGCACGCTGTATTCGTGGAACAAGGAAGACAAGTACGACGAAACCAAATAAATTGAGCAATATTCGATTTGCTGCTCCCTCCGCGCACGCGGAGGGATTTTTTTATATTACAAAGTCAAGAAAAATTTGAGATTTTGATGAAAAAAATTGCATTTTGCTATTGAAAGTGGGCGCAAAATATAGTATAATAGGCGGGAGATAAGGTGAAGATATTGTTCCGCGCAAGGCGAAGGGCACTTCACCGAGAACGGAGGGGGATCATGACAGACAAATCCACAATGCTCGAACCCAAGGAGACGGACTTTCCGCTCTATCTTTTTCACCACGGAAAGAACGACCGCATCTATGAGATCTTCGGTGCGCACCGTGAAGTGAGAGATAATCAGGAGGGGTACGTGTTCCGCGTTTGGGCGCCGCACGCGAAGTCTGTTTCCGTCGTGGGCGACTTCAACGATTGGAACGTCAACCAGAACGTGATGTATCGCATGGTGGACGGGGAATCGTTCGAGTTGTTTATTCCCGGACTCAAACAGTTCGACACGTACAAGTACTGCATCACCACGCCGGACGGACGGCAGCTGATGAAGGCAGACCCTGTGGGATTTCATACAGAGACGCCGCCTGCAACGGCGTCCAAGCTGTACGACCTTGAAGGCTACGACTGGCAGGACAAGGAGTACCGCGAAAACGCAGCCAAGGTGAACGTATATCGTTCGCCCATGAATATTTACGAGGTGAACCTGCTCTCGTGGAAGCGCCATGAGGACGGGAATTATCTCTCCTATCTTGACCTCATCAACGATCTCGTGCCCTACGTGAAGTCGATGGGGTACACGCACGTGGAGTTCATGCCTGTTACCGAATTTCCCTTCGAAGGCTCGTGGGGATATCAGGTGACGGGTTATTTTGCCGTAACGTCCCGCCTCGGAACGCCGCACGACTTCATGCGCCTTGTCGACGCCTTCCACAAGGAGGGCATCGGCGTCATTCTCGACTGGGTGCCCGCACACTTCCCCAAGGATGCGCCCGGTCTTTATGAATTTGACGGTCAACCGCTGTATGAGAGCAGCCAGTGGGACAGGATGGAGCACAAGAGCTGGGGGACGCGCCGCTTTGACTACGGCAGGAACGAAGT
>CALVTZ010000144.1 GCA_944363255.1 uncultured Clostridia bacterium | reverse complement strand
GACGGCTACGCCCATTCCCCGCACGCTGCACCTCTCGCTTTCGGGCATTCGCGACATCTCCACCATTCAGACGCCGCCCCACGCCCGCCTGCCCGTGCAGACGTATGTGACGGAGGAGACGGAATCGCTCATCCGCGACGCGTGCGTGCGCGAGCTCTCCCGCGGCGGACAGGTGTTCGTATTGTACAACAAGGTGGAGAGCATCTACACCTTTGCAGAGCGCTTGCAAGCCATTTTGCCCGAGGCACGCGTGTGCATCGCGCACGGCAGAATGGATCGCGCCACCCTCGAACACAACGTGTTCGGCTTCTACCGCGGCGCATTCGACGTGCTCGTCACCACCACCATCATTGAAAACGGCATCGACCTGCCCAACGCGAACACCCTCGTCGTGGTGGACGCGGATAAGCTGGGCATCTCCCAGCTCTATCAGTTGCGCGGCAGAGTGGGGCGGGGCACCCGCCTTGCGCACGCCTACTTCACCTACAAGCCCTCGCGCGTGATGACGGCGGAGGCGGTGGAGCGGCTCAAAGCCATCATGCAGTTCACCGAGCTCGGCTCCGGCTTCAAGATCGCCATGCGCGATCTGGAGATCCGCGGCGCGGGCAACGTGCTGGGTGCAGAACAGCACGGGCACATGGACAAGATCGGCTACGAACTGTACGCGAAGATCCTCAAAGAGGAGCTCACGGGCGAGCGGCAGGAGGCGGTGGAGCTGGACATCCGCACCACGGCGTTCATTCCCGAGCGGTACGTGGAATCCAACGCGGGGCGCATGGACTGCTACAAGCAGATCGCGGAGATCCGCTCGGCGGCGGACTACAAGCGCGTGTGCCTCTCCATGGAGGAGACGTACGGTCCCATGCCGCAGGAGACCTTGAACCTGCTCGTCATCGCGGTGATGAAGAGCTACGCCGCGCACTTCGGCGTGCGCAAGATCTCCGTCACGAACGTGGGCGGGGCGCTGGAATTTTCCTCCATCCAGCCGCTGGGCGACAGGCGCGTGACGGCGGCAATGGAGAAATTTGCAGGGCTCGTCTCGCTGGATATGACAAGCGCGCCCCTGCTGCGCTTCCGTGCGCAGGGCGATGGGGGAAGGACGATGGTCGCCATGACGAAATTTTTGAAATTCGCGGCAACTTTTGCGTGATTTTCACGAAAAACAATTGCGTAATTTGGCAAAATCAGTTATAATGTTAGAGTATGTGACCGTGGGCTTTCCTGCGGATCGTTATTTCGGAGTTGATTGGGTATGAAGAACAAGAAAAAAGTAGCTGCAGTTGCCTGCTCTCTTGCGGCAGTGATGGGGCTTGGCGCGCTTTCCGGCTGTGCCGACCTCAAGACGACGGATCCCCTCAAGGATATGCAGCAGGTCATCGCAGAAGTCAACATTTCTACGAGCGCCGCGTTTGCAGATGAGTTTGCGGGATTCGAGGACGTCATCGGCACCACGTCCGTGAGCAAGAGCGAGATGGTCGCAAGTTTCATCGGCAGCGGCTATTCCGCCATGAACAACTACGGCTGGAGCTATGCAGATACCTTCAAGGCGATCTGCGACACCCTCGTCGATCGTCAGATCTATATTCAGTATGCAAAGGTGTACTTCCTCAAAAACGGCTGGACGGATGAGGAGGGCAATCAGACGACTTACACGCTGGAGGCGTACAACGCAGCCATCGCGGCGGCGGCAGAGGCGGCAGAGGCTGCGGGCGCAAGTGCGTCCGCCGTGCAAAACGCCAAGGACGTTGCCTCCATCGAATACTTCCTCACCACCGAGGAAAAGGACGAGGCAGAGTACGGTCTTCGCCGTATGTTCAACAACTCGCTTGACACCTTGGAAGAGGACATCATCAAGGAGAAAGAGGACGACACGGAGTACGAGACGAGCGTGAGAACGACGCCCACCGGCGTTGGCAGCAACGACGAGGAGTACTACGACGTCGCATACCGCGTCTACACGGGCACGGGCGCACAGGCAAGCGTGCAGGGCTCGTATGAGACGGTAGAGGGCTCCACGCCCACCACCCGTCAGCGCGCTTATGCTCGCTTCCTTGCAAATCTGCGCACCAACGACCTGCTCGAAAAGGGCGAGGACACCAGCGATATCACCAAGCTCAGCTACTACGGCATCGAGAAGAAGTCGCTCTTCGAGAGCGCGCTCATCACCAAGCTCAGCGATACGTACACGGATGACGCCACGGCTGCCATCAGCGAGACGTACGCGGGCGAGAGCTTCAACAAGACGCTCGCAACGCAGATGCGCACCTACGCCAAGGATTCGGCAACGCTGGAAAGCGACCTCGACTCCATGTCCGATACCAAGTTCGTGCTCACGACGACGGGCAAGAACGACCGCAACTACGGCTTTGTTATCAACATCCTGCTTCCCTTCTCCACGTCGCAGAGCCAGGTGCTCACCGACGCCGATCAGGACTATCAGGACAACAAGGGCAACAAGTTCGCCCTGCGCGCCTCCCTCTTGAAGAACGTGAAGGCGACCGATCAGCGCGGAAGCTGGTTCACGGGCGAGGAGGACTACTCCTTCGACGCTGCGGAGGACGCGGCGGCATACAAGGGCGGGGACGATACGAGAAAGTGGCTGTTCTTTGAAGATCACCTCACGGGCGAGGAAAATTCGCAGTATGTGCAGGTGAAGAACTACTACGGCAAGTACACCTACAACGGCATCTACAACAGCGAGGAGCGCATCTACGTGCCCAACAAGCTCACGATCGACGGCTTCCTTGACGAAATGACGGGCTATTTGCAGCAGGTGCTCGGCACGAACGCGTTCGCAGCGCCCGTTCCCACGGCAGATTACTACACGAATAAGAGCTTCTACAAGGCGGACGGCACGGTGGACTACGCCAAGTTCGTGTACGCGCAGGGCAAGATCGACTGGGCGAACGTCACGGACGGCGAGGGCGATAGCTTCAACGCCAACAAGATGTTCGTCAAGGGCAGCAAGGAGAACAAGGCGCTCTCCGTCATCAACGAGCTTTCCTTCGCATACAATACGGATACGGCGGGGCTGAACACCTACCTCGGCTATGCGGTGACGGCGAACAAGACGCAGTTCGTCTCCGAATTTGAGTATGCCGCACAGTGGGCGGTGCAAAACGGTGCGGGCAGCTACTGCGTCGTTCCTTCCGACT
>CALVTZ010000143.1 GCA_944363255.1 uncultured Clostridia bacterium | reverse complement strand
GAACTTACACTTCTACCAAGCAATCTCGCAATTCCACGATAACTTTTGCCTTGAACATAGTATTCTCGTAGACAGCAACGCTCTTCTATCGTAAAATGGTGGTAGTTCATACAGATCTCCTTGGCAATAATTTTGTTTCGCAGCCCTATTTTACCACAGATTTGCATGAACTACTTTTTTTCTTTCACTGTTGCACTTAATAGTATAATTCACCCATACAAAAAAACACCCGACGGGGTCGGGTGGTTCAGGATATATTTTCAGTTACAGCAGCCTTTCGCGGGCGTTGGCGAGCATGAGCTTGATGCGGTTTTCCTGATTGACGCGCGTTGCCGAGGGATCGTAGTCGACAGCGACAACGTTCGCGTCCTGATGCAGCGCCTTGACCGCGCGCACCGCCCCCTTGCCCGCAATGTGGTTGGGCAGGCAGCCGAAGGGCTGCGCACACACGATATTCTGCGTGCCCGTCTCGGCAAGGGCAGCCATCTCGGCGGGAATGAGCCAGCCTTCGCCCATCTTCACCCCTTGGTTGATGACCGCGTCTGCACAGCGGCGAAGGTGCTCGAAATCGTGCAACGGTTCAAACTTTTGGTGCTTTTTGGTGATGCGAATGAGCTTCTTCTGCTTGCCGTACAGGTAGCGATAGACGAGGCGATAGATGCGCGCCTTGCCCCGCCCGATGCCGTAGAGCTTGGCGTCGTTCACCACGTTGATGACGCAGTACAGGATATAGTCCATGAGCGCGGGCACCACGGGTTCGCACCCTTCCGCGAGCAGGAAGTCCTCCAAATGCGAGTTGCCCAGCGGGGAATACTTTACATAGATCTCCCCCACGACGCCCACCTTCACCTTGCGCGCGCCCTGCACGGGCACGGCGGCAAACGTGTTCAAAATCTCTTTGACGTTGCGCGAAAACTTGCGGTAGCCCCCCTTGTCGAAGTACGTCTTTAAGCGCGAGACGCACCTCTTGCGCGCGGCGGCGCTCTCCCCTTCCCGCACCTCGTACGGCTTTGTCTGATTGAAACAGCTCATGATGAGGTCGCCGTAGAAGATGGCGTAGGCGAGCTTCAGCACAAAGGAGAGGTTGAATTCCAGCCCGTTCCCCTTCTCCAGCCCCGAAAAGTTGAGCGAGATGACGGGCACCTGAGGAAATTCCGCCTTGAGCGCCTTTCGGATGAGGGGCAGGTAGTTGCTTGCGCGGCACCCGCCGCCCGACTGCGTGATGAGCACCGCCGTATGGTCGAGGTCGTACTTGCCGCTCTTCAACGCGTCGATATACTGCCCGATGACGCACAGCGCGGGATAGCAGGTGTCGTTGTGTACGTGCTTCAACCCCTCGTCGATGACCTTGCGCCCCTCATTGTGCAGCACCTCCATGCGATAGCCCTCCCCCGCCATGATGTGCGTGAGCAGGTCGAAGTGCCAGGGGAGCATATCGGGCACGAGAATGAGATAGTCCTTCTTCATCTCCGAAGAAAAGACGGGATATTGTTCGGTGAAGTCTGCGACTTCCTCAATGCGTTCTCTCTTCATTCCCCCCTCCTCTTTTGCTCCTCGATGGCGGCGAGCATGGAGCGCAGCCTGATCTTGACGACGCCAAGGTTGTTGATCTCGTCGATCTTGATCTGCGTGTACAGCTTGCCCCGCCGCTCGAGAATGGCGCGCACCTCGTCCGTGGTGATGGCGTCGATGCCACACCCGAAGGAGACGAGCTGCACCAAATCCACGTTCGCATTGCGCGTTGCGTACTCCGCCGCGCGATAGAGGCGGGCGTGATATGTCCATTGGTTGAGCACGTTGACCTTGACCTGCGCCCCCTCTTCAAACACCGCGTCCTCGCTCAACACGGCGATGCCCAGCGAATTGAGCAGCTTGTTGATGCCGTGGTTGATCTCGGGATCGACGTGATAGGGACGCCCCGCCAGAATGACGACGTGCCGCTCTTCGCGCTCGGCAGTTGCCAATATCTCCCTGCCCTTTTCCACCACGTCGCGGTGGAAGGCAGCCATGCGGCGCATTCCCTCGCGCAGTCCCCGCTTGATGAGGCGAATGCCCAGCTTGTAGCGCTTGAGGGCGCGGGCGAGCGTCTTTGCCGTCATCTCCAAGTTGTTGGGATCGAGGTAGGGCATGATGAAGTTTTCCTGCGTGAGCCGCTCGTTATTCGCCTTGAGCAGTTCGGGATAGTACGCCACGACGGGACAGTTGTAGTGGTTGGTGCCGTCGTGCTCGTCGAGGTTGTAGCTCTCGCAGGGGTAGAAGATGAAATCCACGCCGCGATCGAGCAAACTCTCGATGTGCCCGTGCATGAGCTTTGCGGGATAGCAGGCGGTGTCGCTTGCCACGGTGTGCTGCCCGCGGAAGTACAGCTGGCGGGAGCTCTTGTCCGAGAGGAGAACGCGGAAGCCACACGTCTCAAAAAAGCCCGTCCACAGCGGGAGCTGTTCATACATGAGAAGCTGCAGGGGAAGCCCCACCGTGCCGCGCGTTGCGGGCGCGTCCTTATCGGGCAGCGCGAGCAGCTTGTTGTACTTATAGGAATAGATATCGGGCAGGTCGGTTGGCACCTTCAGCCCCGCGCCCCGCTCGCACTTGTTGCCGGAGATGAACTTTCTGCCATCCGAGAAGGTGAGCACGTTGACGTTGCAATGCGAGGTACACCCCTTGCAGATGACAGATTTGGAGGCATAGGAGAAGCGCTCCAATTCGGGCACGGTGACAAGCGAGCTCATCAGCCCCGTGGCGTTCTCCCGCGCGTATAGCGCCGCGCCAAACGCCCCCATCAGCCCCGCAATGGCAGGACGAATGACCTCCTTGCCCGTCTCCAGCTCAAAGGAGCGCAAAACGGCGTCGTTGAGGAAGGTGCCGCCCTGCACCACGATGTGCTCGCCCAGCTCGTCAGGGGTGCGGGCGCGAATGACTTTATAGATGGCATTTTTGACGATGGACATGGAGAGCCCCGCGGAGATGTCCTCCACGCTCGCCCCCTCCTTTTGCGCCTGCTTGACGGAGCTGTTCATGAACACCGTGCAGCGCGAGCCGAGTTCCACGGGGTGCCCAGCAAACAGCCCCAGGCGGGAGAAGGGCTCGATCTCCATTCCCATCGCCTTGGCAAAGGTCTGAATGAAGGAGCCGCAGCCAGAGGAGCACGCCTCGTTGAGCATGATAGAGTCAATGGCGCGGTTTTTCACCTTGAAGCACTTGATGTCCTGCCCGCCGATGTCGATGATGAAGTCGACGTTCGGGTTGAAGTGCAGCGCCGCCTTGAAGTGCG
>CALVTZ010000142.1 GCA_944363255.1 uncultured Clostridia bacterium | reverse complement strand
AACGATCATCGTCTGCCCTTGGTAGCGGGAGGGGTTCTTGATGGGCAGCCAATCCTTCACGTCGAGGAAGGTGCCCCATTGTTCCTGATGTCCCGTAAACCGCTTCATGAAGCAGGCATAGCAATATTTGCAGGCGTGCGTGCACCCCACGTAGGGATTTATGGAATAGCCCGCGATGGGCAGGTTGGATTTGGTGAGAATGCTGTTTACGCGCAACGAATCGATTTTAACGTTCATACTTCCTCCAGATTTTGTAAAATGCGCTTGAGATAGCCCTCGAATGCGGCAATTTCCTCCTCGGAAAAGCCGCGGTAGTACAGTTTGGAAACTTCATTGGTCACGCTGTCGTACTCAGTTTTGAGCGCGCGGGCGCGCTCCGTGAGGCGAATGAGCACGCTGCGCCTGTCCTGCGCGTTCGCGCTCTGAACGATGAGCCCCTGTTCCTGCATCCTGGCGAGCATGGCGGTGAGCGTCGTCTTGGCAAGCCCCGTCTCGCGGGCAAGTTCGGTCGCGGTGATGCTCTCCCGCTGCCAAAGCACGTACAAGATCTTGCCCTGCGCGCCGTTGAACGCCTCAATATTGCGCTCTTGCAGGATATGGTCGAAGCGCCTTCCGCCGATCTGTTTGATTTTGGAGATGAGAAACCCGCCCTGGCGCGCGTTCATTGTCGTCCTCCTTGAATGTGGTTGATATGCTCGGTTTATGTCGAGATGGGTAGAACTTGGGAACATTGTACTATATAGAACTAATTTCGTCAAGCGGTTGCGTGCAAAAAAAACGAGCCTTGACGGGAAGTCAAAGCTCGTTTCTCGTTGGTGCCGCTGATCGGGGTCGAACCGATACGGTATCACTACCACAGGATTTTGAGTCCAGCGCGTCTGCCAATTCCACCACAGCGGCAAATAACAGAGAAATTATATAACAATCTTACAAAAAAGGCAAGCGATTTTTTTGAGATTCTTGCAAAATCCATAAAAGCATGGTACAATGAGCGTATGGAAAAACTTGTTCTCATCGACGGCAACAGCCTGCTCAATCGTGCGTTCTATGCCATGAAGGTGTTCACGACCAAGGAGGACTTGCCCACCAACGGCATCTTCGGCTTTATCAAGCTCATCTTCAAGATCATGGAAGACGAGCAGCCCACCTATTTTGCGGTCGCGTTCGACTTGCACGCGCCCACCTTCCGTCACAAGCGCTACGAAGGCTACGAGGCGACGAGAAAGCCCATGCCGGAGGAGCTGGCGTGTCAGGTGCCCGTGCTCAAAGATCTGCTGCGCAGCATGAACATCTGCATGGTCGAACGGGAGGGCTACGAGGCGGACGACATCATCGGCACCATTTCGCGCGCCTTTGAGGACGTGCACGTGCTCATCTACACGGGCGACCGCGACTCCTATCAGCTCGTCAAGGAGAACGTGGACGTCTGCTTCACCAAGCGGGGCGTGAGCGATTTGGAGCATCTCACCGTAAAAAATTTCTTCGAGAAGGTGGGGCTGGAGCCCTGGCAGATCATCGAAGAGAAGTCGCTCATGGGGGACAGTTCGGACAATATCCCCGGCGTAAAGGGGATCGGCCCCAAGAGCGCAATGGAGCTCTTGCAAAAGTATCGATCCCTCGACGGGGTGTATGAACACCTCGAGGAACTCACCCTTGCAACGCGCAAAAAACTTGAGGAGGGCAGGGAGAGCGCCTATCTCTCGCACGAGCTTGCCACCATCGATACAAACGTTCCGCTCTCCATCACCAAGGAGGCGTGCAGGCTGCACGTTCCCTTCTCGGAGGATGCGCGCGCGGCGTTCACCAAGCTGGAATTTCGCTCGCTCGTAGACAGCAGCTTCTTTTCCGCCGCCCGCACACATTCCGTTGCCGTCAAGACGTGCGCGATAGCAGACCTCGATGAGGTACTGCGCGACTTTGCAGATGTGACGGAGTTTGCCTTCTGCATCGAAGAGAACGTGGTGCACGCCTGCTTCAAGGAGACGGAATACCTCTTCCCGCTGCGGGATAACTTCCTCGCGCCGGGGTTCTTCCCGGAAGAGCTGCGCCCCGCGCTCGAAGTGTTCTTTTCGGCGGGGCATCGCGCGCTCGTGCCCGACGTGAAGGCGCTTGCGCACAAGCTGGACGACTACGGGGTAAAGATCGCTTGCGAGGCGGAGGACGTTTCGCTCATGCGCTATCTCATCGATTCCTCCCGCCGTCAGTCGGGTGCGCAGGAGCTTACGAAGGACTTCGCGCTGGATGCGAACTTGTGCGCCTATGCGGTGAAGCTCTCCTATGACGACGCCAAAGAACAGACGCAGGGCACGGCGGAAGAGGCACTGTATCGCGAATTGGAGCTTCCGCTCCTGTATATCCTGCTCGATATGGAGCGCACGGGGGTGCGGGTGGATCTTGGCAAGTTCCCCGTCTTTTCCGAGCGGTTCAACCGCGAATTGGAGCAGCTCTCCAAGCAGATCTTCGATCTTGCGGGCGTGCGTCCATTCAACCTCAATTCTCCCTTCCAGCTCTCCGAAGTGTTGTTTGAGAAGCTGGGCTACAATGCAAAGGGATTCAAAAAGAATGCGCGCGGCGGCTATTCGACGAGCGCGGAGGTGCTGGAAAAGCTGGCGGAAGAGCATGAGATCGCCCGTCTCATCCTGCGCTATCGCGAAGTGCAAAAGCTGCTCTCTACCTATGTGGACGGCATTCGCCCCCTCGTTGCAGGGGAGATCGTGCACACGACGTACAACCAGATGGCGACCACCACGGGAAGGCTGTCGAGCGCAAATCCCAACCTGCAAAATATCCCCGTGCGCACGGAGGAGGGCAGGGAGCTGAGAAAGCTGTTTATTCCGCGCGAGGGAAATCTCTTTATCGACGCGGACTATTCGCAGATCGAATTGCGCCTGCTTGCGCACTTCTCCGAATGTGCCCCCCTCATCGAGGCGTACAATGCGGGGCGGGACATTCACGCCGCCACAGCTGCGCAGGTGTTCGGCGTGCCCCTCGGCGAAGTTACGCCCGTCCAGCGCCGCCGCGCCAAGACCATCAACTTCGGCATCATCTACGGCATGAGCGCCTTCGGGCTGTCCAAAGACCTCGACTGTTCGGCAAGCGAGGCGCAGGAATATATCGACAAGTACTTCAAGGAGTATTCCTCCGTCAAGGAGTACATGGATGAGAACGTGCGCAAGGCGAAGGAGGACGGCTATGTGACTACCATCCTGGGAAGGCGGCGCTACATTCCCGAACTCAAATCGTCAAATCGCAACCAACGCGCCTTTGGCGAGCGCG
>CALVTZ010000141.1 GCA_944363255.1 uncultured Clostridia bacterium | reverse complement strand
GACTATGTTATAATGTAAGGTGAGGTATTTTATGACGCTCGCACAAATCGTACAGCAAAGTGATCGCATCCTCTTTTTCGGTGGCGCAGGCGTGTCCACGGAGAGCGGCATTCCCGACTTCCGCTCGCAGGACGGGCTGTATCAGATGAAGTATGCCTATCCGCCCGAGACCATCTTGAGCAGCGACTTCTTCTATGCGCACACGCAGGAATTTTACAAGTTCTACCGCGAAAAGATGCTCGCGCTCACCGCAAAGCCCAACGCGGCGCACTACAAGCTCGCGCAGTGGGAGGAGGCGGGCAAGCTGTCTGCCGTCGTCACGCAGAATATCGACGGGCTGCATCAGCGCGCGGGCAGCAAGCGGGTGTATGAACTGCACGGCAGCGTGCACCGCAACTACTGCCTCTCCTGCGGAAGGGCGTATTCCGCGGAGGACATTGCAAAGGGGGAGGGCGTTCCCCGTTGCAGCTGCGGCGGACTTGTCAAGCCGGACGTCGTCTTGTACGGCGAGCCGCTCTCAGAGCCCGTCGTGTGCGGCGCCATCGAGGCGATCGCGCGGGCGGATACCCTCATCGTGGCGGGCACGTCGCTCACCGTCTATCCCGCCGCTGCCTTTTTAGACTATTTCCGCGGCAAGCACCTCGTGCTCATCAACCGCGATCCCACCCCCCTCGATGGCAAGTGCGAACTCGTGTTGCGCGGCAAAGTGGGGGAGATCCTTTCGGAGTTATAAGAATGAACTATCACATCGTCACATACGGCTGCCAAATGAACCTGCACGAATCGGAGAAGATCGCAGGCATCCTGCGCGAACAGGGCTATGAGCGGGAGAGTGCGCTCGAAGAGGCGGACATCATCGTATTCAACACCTGTTGTATTCGCGAGAATGCAGAAAATCACGCCTTCGGCAACATCGGTGCGCTCAAAAAGCTCAAGCGCGCCAAGAAGAACTTGCTCATCGCGGTGGGCGGGTGCATGGCGCAGGAGGAGGGGAAGGCTGCCATTCTGCGCGAAAAGTTCCCCTTCATCGACATCATCTTCGGCACGCACAACGTGTATGAGCTGGGCGCGCTCATCGAGCGCAAGCGCAAGCAGCGCAAGGCGATCGTCTCCCTCCTGGAGGATCGCAGGGAGACGGAGGACAATATCTCGCCCGTGCGCACCAGCTTCCCCAACGCGTGGGTGAACATTATGTACGGCTGCAACAACTTCTGCTCCTACTGCATCGTGCCCTATGTGCGCGGCAGGGAGCGCTCCCGCCGTGCGGAGGACGTGCTGCGCGAGGTGCGCGAGCTGGTGGCGGCGGGGTATCGCGAAGTCACCCTGCTCGGGCAAAACGTCAATTCCTATCAGGACGGGGAGATGAAGTTCCCCGCGCTCCTCGACGCGGTCGCGTCCATCGAGGGCAAGTTCCGCGTGCGCTTTATGACCTCGCACCCCAAGGACTTCTCGCCCGAACTCGTCGCCGTCATGAAAAAGCACGAGAACATCTGCAAGCAGCTGCACCTTCCCGCGCAATCGGGCTCCGACCGCATTCTCTCCCTCATGAACCGCCGCTACACGCGCAAGGCGTATCTTGAAGAGATCGCGCTCCTCAAGCGGGAGATCCCCGACTGCGAAGTGACGACCGACCTCATCGTGGGCTTCCCCACGGAGACGGACGAGGAGTTTGAAGAGACGCTCTCCCTCGTCACCGAGGCGGACTTTTCCTCCGCGTTCACCTTCATCTATTCCCCCCGCACGGGCACGCGCGCCGCGGCAATGGAGGGGCGCATTTCGGAGGCGGTGCAAAAGGAGCGCATCATGCGCCTTGTCGAGCGCGTGAACGAGAACACGCGCAAGAAGAGCGAGGCGTGCGTGGGAAAGCGCGTGGAGATCTTGTGCGAGGACTTCGACGAGAAGAAGGGAATGTACCTCGGGCGGGATATGAATGGCAGAATGGGGTACTTCAAGTGTGAAAAAGATCGCGTAGGCGACTTTGTTATGCTGGAAATCACAGAGGCGAACGGTATTTCCCTGTACGGAAGAGAGGTTTGATATGGCAAAAGGGCAAACGCTGTCTCCCATGATGGAGCACTATCGCAAGATCAAGGAGCAGCACAAGGATTGCGTCATCTTCTATCGGCTGGGCGACTTTTATGAAATGTTCTTTGAGGACGCCATCAAAGTCTCCCGCCTGCTCGATCTCACGCTCACGGGGCGGGACTGCGGGCTGAGCGAACGCGCGCCCATGTGCGGCATTCCCTATCATGCGGCTGACGGGTACATTGCAAAGCTCGTCTCCCTCGGCGAGCGCGTGGCGATCTGCGAGCAGCTCACCGATCCCAAGGCGTCCAAGGGAATGGTGGAGCGGGACGTCATTCGCATCGTCTCCGCGGGCACGGTGACGGAGGAAAGCTTGCTCGACGAAACGCGCAGCAACTACCTTGCGTGCGCCTTCAAAAAGAGCGATCATTACGCTCTCGCCTGGGCGGACATCACCACGGGCGAGTTTGCAGCCAGCGAGGAGGAGAGTGCAGAAAAGCTCATCTCCACCCTCGTCAATCTCTCCGTGGCGGAAGTCATCTGCAACGACGAACTGCTGCTTGCCACCAAGGACATGGCGGAAGTGGAGCGGGGGGTGCTTCCCGCCTTCTCCTGCTACCTTCCCTGGGCGTTTGAACGGGCGGCGGCGGAGCGCAGCCTTCTCGAACAGTTGGGCTGTTCCTCCCTCGAGAGCGTGGGGCTTGCAGGGCACGAGGACGCGGCGATCGCGGCGGGCGCGCTCGTGGAATATCTGCGCGACACGCAAAAACACGCGCTGAAAAATATCAACACCATTCGCCTTGCAAGGCGGTCTGAGCACCTTCTGCTCGATCCTGCCGCCCTGCGCAATCTGGAAATTTTGCGCAGCAGCGGAGAGGGGAAGAAGTACGGTTCGCTCCTGTGGCTGATGGATCGCACCAAGACGGGGATGGGGGCAAGAAAGCTCGCCTCCCTGCTCTCCGCGCCCCTCGCTTCGCGCGAAAGCATCGAGGCGCGCCTTTCTGCGGTGGAAGAATTTGTGCAGGCGAACGTCGTGCGCATGGGCATTGCAGACGCGCTCTCTGGCGTGAAGGACGTGGAGCGGCTCACAGGCAGGATCTCCAACGGCAATTTGCAGCCGCGCGACTGCCTTGCGCTCTCCTCCTCGCTCGCCGTCATTCCCTCATTGAAATTTCAGCTCTCGGGCTTTACCGCACCCCTCATCGGGGAGATCTTGTCCTCGCTTGCAGACACCAAGGAGCTGTGCGCCCTCATCG
>CALVTZ010000140.1 GCA_944363255.1 uncultured Clostridia bacterium | reverse complement strand
AAGAAGGAGGCAAACATGGCTGGAAACGAACGCGAAGACGGCTTCTTGAGCAGGGACGAATGGATGAAGATCGGCGATCTCACCCGTCAATGCGCGGACGCCTGCCGCATCGATCCCAAATACTATGCGCAATACGACGTGAAGAAGGGGCTGCGCGACCTCGACGGAAAGGGGGTGCTCGCGGGGCTCACGGAGATCTCCGAGATCCGTTCCATGGCGGTCGTGGACGGCAAGCGCGTTCCCGTAGAGGGGGAGCTGTACTACCGCGGCTACGACGTCAACGAGCTGGTGCGCGGGGCGCTCAAGGACAAGCGCTTCGGCTTTGAGGAGACCACCTATCTTCTGCTCACGGGCAAACTTCCCACCGAGGCGGAGCTCAGATCGTTCTGCGCGCTGCTTGGGGAATTTTACACGCTGCCCAAAAACTTCGTGCGCGATATCGTGATGAAGTCTCCCTCCGCAGACATGATGAACACCCTCATGCGCTGCGTTTTGGCGCTCTTCCCCTACGATCCCGAGCCCAACAACACGAGCCCGGAGAACGTCATGCGGCAGTGCCTGCAACTCATTGCCGAAGTGCCCATCTTCGCCGTCTATTCCTACGCCGCGGCGAGCTTTTACAACAACAACGATTCGCTCGTCATCCACCGTCCCCGCCCCGATCTTTCCATGGCGGAGAACATTCTCTATATGCTGCGGCAGGACTGCAAGTATTCGGAGCTGGAGGCGCGCGTTCTGGACATGGCGCTCGTTTTGCACGCAGAGCACGGCGGCGGCAACAACTCTTCCTTCACCACGCACGTCGTCACGTCGTCGGGCACGGACACCTACTCCGCCATCGCAGCGGCGCTCGCCTCGCTCAAGGGCCCCCGCCACGGCGGTGCGAACATTCGCGTCATGCAGATGTTCGACGACATCAAAAAGAACATCGACATCAACGACGATAAACAGCTCATCGCCTATCTCGAAGCGCTTGTCGACGGCAAGGCATTCGACGGCGCGGGGCTGGTGTACGGCATCGGGCACGCGGTGTATTCCATCTCCGATCCGCGCGCCAAGATCTTCAAGGAGTTTGTGGAAAAGCTCTCCTACGAGAAGGGGCTGCACGAGGAGTACGACCTGTATAAGCGCGTCGAGCAGTTTGCGCCCGAGATCATCGGCAAGAAGCGCAAGATCTACAAGGGCGTCTCCGCCAACGTGGACTTTTACAGCGGGTTCGCCTATCGTATGCTCAACATTCCCGTGGAACTGTACACGCCCATCTTCGCCATCGCGCGCATGGCGGGCTGGAGCGCGCACCGCATGGAGGAGCTCGTCAACGCGGGCAAGATCATTCGCCCCGCCTACGAGAGCGTGGCAGAGCGCCGCACATACCAGCCTTTAAGCGAGCGCAAGTAAACAGAATACATAACATTTCGTCCGCCCCAAGCAGTTGCATGGGGCGGACATTTCTTGCTCTTTTTATTGAATTTCGTGTAAGTGGCGCAACGTGCGCGAAAACCATTCACGATGTCGAAAATGTAATACGATATTGCAAAATGTGCCCATTTCCTGCCAAAAATGGCGAAAAATTGTTGCCAAACTCAACCTTTTGTTTGTGCTTTTTGTTGACAAACGGGGGGGGGGTAAGTGCTATGATATTGGCGAAAAAAAGCGCGCCCCGGTTTGCGCGCAAAATTTCGGAGGTAGTTATGGCAAAATTTGGGAAAATGGTGGCAGTCCTCGGGCTCGCCGCCGCAATGTGTCTCCCGTTCGCCGCGTGCGACGGCGGGAATACGGCAGACGCGCAGTTCGAGGAGCAGAAGAAGGTGTACGAGGCGTACGTGCTCGACGCGCAGGAAGCGGGCGAAGAGGTGCTCAGCTACGAGGAGTGGCTGGAGAGCATCAAGGGCGACAAGGGTGACAAAGGCGACAAGGGCGACAAAGGCGACAAGGGCGAGCAGGGCATCCAGGGGCCGCAGGGCGAGAAGGGTGAACAAGGCATCCAGGGGCCGCAGGGCGAGAAGGGTGAACAGGGCATCCAGGGGCCGCAGGGCGAGAAGGGTGAACAGGGCATCCAAGGGCCGCAGGGCGACAAAGGTGAACAGGGCATCCAGGGGCCGCAGGGCGAAGCGGGCGTAGGCATTCAGGACGTGACCTATTCCTACGGCTACGACGCGGCGGCGGGCTTCTACTACACGCAGATCACCTTCGCGCTCACGGACGGCAACGACAAGAACGTCGTCATTCCCATGCAGTTCAACGCGGGCGTGGTGTACACCGTGCGCTCTGCCGAGGAATTTTTGGTACTTGCCAAGCAGGACGGCGCAAAGATCAAGCTCGAGGCGGAGGCGCTCCACTTCCCGACCGCGGTCGAGTTCAAGGGCACGGTGGAAGTCGACCTCAACGGCTGCAAAGTGACGGCGGACGGCGACGCCTTCGTCGTGGGCGCGGGCGCGTCGGTCACCCTGCGCGACAGCGTGGGCACGGGCAGCGTGTACGCCAGCCTTTCGCACTCCGTGGCGGCAAACGCCGTGTGGGTGAAGGACGGCGGCGTGTGCAACATTTACGGCGGTTCGTACAACGTGAGCTACGACGGCGAGGGGCGCGGCAACGCGACCATCTACATCGGCAAGAACAACGGCGTGTGCAATATCTACGGCGGGCGCTATGAGACGGAGCGTCCGGACGGCGGAACGTGGTTCGTCGTCAACGTCGGGCAGACGCAGGGCGCGTCGGGCGTGTTCACCGTGTACGGCGGCACCTTCGTCAATCAGGATCCCTCCAAGGGGGACGACAGCCTCGGCGGAAGCTATCTTGCAGAGGGCTACGAAGTCACCTCCAAGGTGGTAAACGACAAGACGGAGTACACCGTCGTCAAGACAGAGGCATAAGTCAAGCAAAAAGGGGCTGCCCGCGCGGGCAGCCCTTATTTTGCGCCTTTTTCTTCCTCGAATCCAAGACTGATGAGAATGGCGCGGTCGACGCGGGACATGGTGGCGGGCGGCAGCGCGCCGATGCGCGAAAGCAGCCGCCGCTTATCCAGCGTTCTGATCTGTTCGAGCAGAATGACGGAGTCCTTCTGCAAGCCGAACGCGTGCGGCAGTTCGATGTGCGTGGGCAGCCGCGCCTTGTGGATCTTGCTCGTCACCGCCGCCGCGATCACGGTGGGGGAGTACTTGTTGCCCGTGTCGTTTTGCACCACCAGCACGGGGCGCACGCCGCCCTGTTCGCTCCCGATGACGGGGGAGAGGTCGGCATAGTAGAGTTCTCCGCGTTTTACGATCATAGTCTTCCCTCTTTGGTGAGCACGTCGTCCCTTTCA
>CALVTZ010000139.1 GCA_944363255.1 uncultured Clostridia bacterium | reverse complement strand
AGATCAGCTCAAGGCGATGGGCGCCATGTTCGATTGGTCCGCCGAGGTCAAGACGTGCGAAGAGAGCTACTATAAGTGGACGCAATGGATGTTCCTGCGCCTTTACGAGAACGGGCTCGCCTACCGCAAGGAAGCGCCCGTGAACTGGTGCCCCTCCTGCCAGACGGTGCTTGCGAACGAGCAGGTCACCGAGGGCTGCTGCGAACGCTGCGGCACGCAGGTGGTGCGCAAGAATCTGACGCAGTGGTTCTTTAAGATCACAAAATACGCCGAGGAACTGCTCACGGGGCTCGATCAGCTCGACTGGCCGGAAAAGACCAAGGCGATGCAGCGCAATTGGATCGGCAAATCGACGGGCTGCGAGATCGACTTCCCCTGCGAGAGCGGCGACAATATCCGCGTATTCACCACCCGCTGCGACACGGTGTTCGGCGTCACCTATGTGGTGCTCGCGCCCGAGCATCCCCTTGCGCGCAAGCTCACCACGCCCGAACAGCAGCAGGCTGTGGAGGAGTATATCGAGTATGCCTCCAAAGCGAGCGAGATCGACCGTCTCTCCACCACGCGCGAAAAGACGGGCGTGTTCACGGGCTCTTACTGCTTCAACCCCGTAAACGGGAAGAAGATCCCCATCTATCTTGCAGATTACGTGCTCGCCTCCTACGGCACGGGCGCGGTGATGGCAGTTCCCGCGCACGATGAGCGCGACTTCGCCTTCGCAAACAAATACGGTCTGCCCATCGTCAAGGTCATCGAGAAGAAGGGCGG
Source organism: uncultured Clostridia bacterium (assembly GCA_944363255.1). Lineage (GTDB taxonomy): Bacteria > Bacillota > Clostridia > Christensenellales > Borkfalkiaceae > Gallimonas. The sequence continues at coordinate 2,560 of CALVTZ010000139.1, read as the reverse complement.
CGAAACGGAGCTCCCCTTCTGCGACGACGGCATCGTGGTCGGCTCCGTTGACTTCGACGGGCTGTACGGCGAAGAGGCGCGCGCAGCCATCGCAGCGCACATCTCCAAGCTGCAAAAGGGCGGCAAGAAGGTCAACTATCGCCTGCGCGATTGGCTCGTCTCCCGCCAGCGCTATTGGGGCGCGCCCATCCCCGTCATTCACTGTGAAAAGTGCGGCGCGGTGCCCGTTCCCTACAAGGATCTGCCCGTAAAGCTCCCCTATGACGTGGAATTCCGCCCCGACGGAAAGTCCCCGCTTGCAAAGTGCGCGGCGTTCATGAACACCACCTGCCCCAAGTGCGGCGGCAGCGCGCAGCGCGATCCCGATACGCTTGACACCTTCGTGTGCTCGAGCTGGTACTATCTGCGCTATGCGGACGCGCACAACGACAAGGAGCCCTTCTCCCGCGAGGCGGTGGACGCGCTCCTGCCCGTGGATACCTACGTGGGCGGCGCGGAGCACGCGTGTATGCACCTGCTGTATGCCCGCTTCTTCACCAAGGCGCTGCGCGACATGGGCTATCTCGACTTTGACGAGCCCTTCAAGCGCCTCGTGCATCAGGGCGTCATTCTTGGACCGGACGGCAACCGCATGAGCAAGAGCCACGGCAACGTCGTCTCCCCCGATGAGTACGTCGAACAGTACGGCGCAGACGCCTTCCGCCTCTACCTCATGTTCGGCTTCTCCTATACGGAGGGCGGCCCCTGGAACGACGACGGCATCAAGGCGATCGCAAAGTTCATGGATCGCATCGAAAAGCTCGCCGTCAAGGTACACGGCTACAAGGCGGAGAAGGACGCTCCCTTCGGCGCGGAGGAAAAGGCGCTCAACTATGCGCGCAACTATGCCATCTCCCGCGTCTCCAAGGATATGGACGCATTCTCCTTCAATACGGCGATCGCGCGCATGATGGAGCTTGTCAACGCGCTCGTCAAGTATGACGCGCTGGAAAAGAAGAACGTGGCGCTGTTGCAGGCGAGCGTGAAGGATCTGCTCCTGCTTCTCGCCCCCTGCGCCCCCCACTTTGCGGAAGAGCTGTGGGAGCAGATGGGAAGCAAGACTTCCGTCTTTGAACACCCCTACCCGCAGGAAGATCCCGAGGCGCTCAAGCTGGACGAGACGGAGTACGCCGTGCAGGTGAACAGCCGCATCGTGTGCCGCACCATGATCGCAAGCTCGCTCGACGAGGAGGGAATCAAGGCGGCGGCGCTCGCCCTTCCCGAAGTTGCAGAGCGCGTTGCGGGCAAGCAGGTGAAAAAGTGCATCGTCGTGCCCGGCAGGATCGTCAACTTCATCGTCGGCTAAAAAGCATTCAGAGCGGAACGCGCGTGCGAACCGCTCTTTTCTTTTTCTCGCCCGCATTTGGCGCTATTTTTTGCGTTACCGCACGATTTTACAATAAATTTATGAGATAGCGTTGCCTCTTGTAAACAAACATGATATAATTGAGGCATACTGATAATGGAAGAACTGCCATGAAGAACGTAGAAAACAGGGACATCTTGATCGTGGAGGACGCGGACGAGCTGCGCAAACAGCTCATCGCGTACTTTTCCGTAAACAACCGCGTGTACGGCGCGGAGTCGCTCGCCAAGGCGCGCGAACTCATCGTGCACCGCCAATACGACATCATCCTGCTCGATCTCATTCTTCCTGACGGCAGCGGGCTTGCCCTCTTTGAAGATCTGTTTACGGAGACGCCCGTCGTCATTCTCTCCGACCTCGGCTCGGACGAAAACATTCTCAAGGGCTTTGACACGGGCGCGGTGGACTATATCACCAAGCCCGCTTCCCCCAAGATCATCGAGGCGCGCATGGCGCTGCGCCTGCTGCCCGAACAGGAGGCGGTGCTCTCCCTCGGCGGCATGAAGGTGGACATGAGCAAGCGCACGGCGTTCTACCTCGACCGCCCCATCGATCTCACGCCCAGCGAGTTCAATATCATGCTCTTTCTCATGCAGAACGCGGGCACCTTCTTTTCCGCTGCGGAGATCTACGAACACGTTTGGCGCATGGCTTCCCTGAACACGCAGACCATTCGCATCCACCTGCACAATCTGCGCAAAAAGCTGATGAATGTGTGCGATGAATGCGGCGAGCTCATCGTGACGGAATTTGGGAAAGGATACGCCTTCCGCAAGGAGGTGCGCCCGTGAAGCCCTTCCAAAAACGCCAGATCGTCACGCTCGTGCTCAGCGTGCTTGCCGCCACCCTCTTTGTCATCACCCTCTTCTTCTGTTCCCGCCCCATTCCCAACGCGCCAATGGCGCAGGGCACGATCACGCAGACGCAATACGTGCAAAACGCCGAGGGAACGCTCACGCCGCAGACGGTGACCAAGACGCTGGGGCAGGACTTTGCCGCCGTGCGCATCAACGATCTGAAAAAGTGCAATCAGATCAGCTTTGTCAACTATGTACCCAACGAGTTCGTGCAGCCGCAGCGCCTTCCCGACGAGGTGCAGATCGTCGATCTTACCAAGCCATTTGACTTTGCGGAACGCGGCTCCCTCATCCTCAT
>CALVTZ010000138.1 GCA_944363255.1 uncultured Clostridia bacterium | reverse complement strand
GCATCGGCTTTGCGGAGGAGACGATGCGCCTGTACAGCAAGAAGCAACCGGGCTGGCAGACGCTCGTGCGGGCACTCATCTATCGCATCCTCGCCGCGCAGTGTGAAGCGTATGAGAACGAACGGCTGCCCGCGCACATACAGCGGTGCGTCGACTATATCTACGAGCACTATTCGGAGGCGGCGCTCAACAACCGCGCGATCGCCGCGAGCGCGAACATCAGCGTCATCTATATGCAAAAGCAGTTCAGCAAATATCTTGGGCTTGCGCCCCACCAATACCTTGTGAAGGTGCGCATGAACCAGGCGAAGAACCTGCTCTCCTCCTCCAGGCTGAATATCTCCGAGATCGCCACCATGTGCGGGTTTTCCAGCGTGTACGACTTCTCGCGCGCCTTTAAGAAGCTGACCACCCTCTCCCCGCTGCACTATCGCGCCATGCACCATATCCAAATATAAAAACAGGGCGCCCGCCCTGTTTTTCCTTGACATGAAAACATCCCGCGCGGCTGTCGCCGTGCGGGATGACGCTTTTGGTGGACCTGCGCAGAGTTGAACTGCGGTCTTACAAGGTTCCTCCGCGGACACTACACGCTTAGTCTATGATCAGATCTCGCCCGCGGGGAGTTCATAGACAACCTCCCGTTTGGGCACGTCTCCGAAAAGTCCTCGCGCGGGCGGGGAAACCAGCCCCCGCGCGATGTCCCCCACTCAAATGACGTTCCGTCCGCAGCCGTGGGCAGCCGCGGGGGAACGGAGCTTAACGAGGTTAAGCCGCAAGAGCTACGCGGCGGGAAGCCCTGCGCGCAGCCGTTCTTCTGCTATTTTTGTCAGCATTTAGATTGATTCCGTTTTTACGGAGCCGAGCCTCCGACGTGCGTCCGACGAAATCCGCTTGCAATCGAATCCGTAACAGGCCCCGATGCAGAAGATTTGCCTTTGCTATTATCTTATACCCCGAACGCCCGTTTGTCAACCAAAATGGTGAACAAAATCAGTCTGTGCGCGTGAAATGGTACACGGCGCTTGCAAAATCGCCCGCGGGCAGGTCGATGGCGATGCCCATATACATGAGTTCCGCGCCCGAGGCGAGCCGCCCCGTCTCCTCGATGCGATACACGCCCTCCCTGTTCAGCCCCTTCAGTTTGACGCGGGGTGCGGGAAGGTTGACCTGCGCAAGCGGGCGGCAGTACACAAGATAGGCGCACGCCCCGTCCTGCGCCACGACCTCCTCGCAGAAGGCGTTTTCGCGGAAGGGATCGCACAGGCGGTACAGTTCGCCCGTGAGGATACACGCCGCGTCCGCACGGTAGCGGGAGATCTGGCGGGCGATCTCTGCCCGCTCCTCTTCGCCCAGCGCGCCCACGTTGAGTTCATACCCAAGGCAGCCCAGCGAGGCGACCGCCCCGCGCGTTGCAAGCGGCGTGGTGCGCCCCGTTTGGTGGTTGGGGCAGGCGGAGACGTGGTTGCTCATCGTCTCGAGGGGGTAGCAGAGCGAGGTGCCGTACTGCACGCGCATACGCTCGAAGGCGTCGGTGTCGTCGCTCGTCCAGATCATGGGACTGTAGTAGAGAATGGCGGGATCGAACCTGCCCCCGCCCGAGGAGCAGCCCTCGATGAGGACGTGCGGGAAGGCTGCGGTGAGCCGTTCATACAGATCGTACACCCCCTGCACGTGCCCGAAGTACGTCTCCTCGCGCACCACGTCCGTAAAGGCGCGGTTCATGTCCCACTTCACATAGGAGATGTCGTTCTCCTTCAACACCTTGCTCATGGCGTCAAAGAGGTAGTCCACGACCTCCCGTTTGGAGAAGTCGAGCACGAGCTGATTGCGCATTTGAATGCCCGTCCGCCCCGCCGTTGCGATCGCCCAATCGGGGTGCGCGCGATAGAGCTCGCTGTTCGGGCTGACCGCCTCCGGCTCAAACCACAGCCCGAACTTCATGCCGTGCTGCTTGCAGCGCTCGATGAGGGGGGCAAACCCGTGCGGCAGCTTGTCCTTGTGAATGAACCAATCCCCCAGCGAGGAATCGTCCAGATCGCGCCGCCCGAACCAGCCGTCGTCCAGCACGACGATGTCGATGCCCAGCCCCTTTGCGCCGTCGATAAAGCGCAGCAGCTTCTCTTCGTCAAAGTCGAAGTACACGCTCTCCCAACTGTTGAGCACAATGGGGCGCATCCTGCCCTGAAAGCGGGGATGGATGAGGTGCTTGCGATACAGGTTGTGGAAGGCGCGGCTCATGCCGCCCACCCCCTCGCGCGAAAAGACGCACACCGCCTCGGGCGAGGAGAGCGTCTCCCCGGGCGAGAGCAGCACGCCATCCGTGAGCGCGCAGCCGACGTTCACGCGCAGTCCGCCCCGCTCGTCTCCATCCATGGTGACGGAGAAGTTGCCGCTGTAGATGAGGTTGAAGCCGTACACCGCGCCGCTGTCCTCCCCCGCGCCCGCTTCGAGCACGGCGAGGAAGGGATTGTGCTGATGGGACGTGATGCCGCGCCGCGAGGAGAGCTCGCGCAGCCCCTGCAATACCCTGCTGCGCGTGGGAATGCACTCCGCCCCCCAGCGCCCGCTCAAATGGATGCTCTCGTATGCGCCGCGGGGGAAGTCGAGGCAGGCGGAAGCGAGCTTGGTGACGCGCACTTCCTCTTCGCCCTCATTGGTGAGTTCGGTGCGGCGGGCAAGCCCCCATTCGAACAGCGTGTAATGAAGGCGCAGCGTGAGCTTACGGCGCGCGTCCTTTAGAAGCAGCACCAGCGTCTCCCCGCCGCCGCGCAGCGCGGGCATGGAGAAGGCGGGCTTTTTTTGCAAGATCTCGTAGCCCGCGTATTCAAACTCCGTTGTGGCGATCCCCTCCGCCGTGCACACGATCGCGGGATCGCGAAAATCCCCCCTGCCGCGCTCGCCGAACTCCTGGGGCGCGCTGTCCCGCGACGTTCCGCAGTCCGCCGCGTACACCGCCGCGCACACGAGATCCTCCCGCGTGCCCAGCGCGCTGCCCCAATAGGCGTGCAGCACCTTTTTCTCCTGCACGCGCATGGCGTAGGAGAGCGTTTTGTTCGTTAAATGAAATACGTCTTTGAAAATCTGGATCATAGCCAAACTCCTCTTTGTGGTACTGCCTTCCCCGTTCCCCCGATAAGAACGCCCAAAAGAGAGTTAGTTTTTGCGATAGATGCTCGCCGTAAAGGGCGGCAGATAGATGTCGTTGAGGTTGCGCACCTGCCCCGTGAGCAGGTCTGTGCCCTCCGCCTCCTCCACGCGCACGGTGCAGTCCCCTTCGCCAATGTTGATGGCGACGATGATGCGCTCCCCCGCCACCTCGCGCACAAAGGAGAAGTTGGTGTTCATGC
>CALVTZ010000137.1 GCA_944363255.1 uncultured Clostridia bacterium | reverse complement strand
CCGCAGATCGCCCTCATTGCAAACGCCCTTCCACTCATCATGGAGAAGCAATCCATCCCGCCCAAGACGGAAAACTGAATTTATTGCATATACAAACAGCCGTGCAGGATCTCCTGCACGGCTGTTTTTCATTCCCTCGCGAAAGCCGCAAGCGGCTTTCGATGATAGCCTGTCAAATTATTCTGCGCCCTTCTTCTTGCCTCTGAAGAGGAAGTAGTACACCGCGAAGCCCGCGCCGCCCGCAACTGCAAGGCATCCGATGACGATGAGCGCAATGCCCCAACCGGGCAGCCCGTTTGCCGAAACGACGAGCTTCACGCTCATGGTGAGCGGCACATAGTTGTCCGTGTCGGCGGGCGTGTAGATGGCGGTGAAGGTGTATTCGCCCTTCTCATTCAGCACAACGCTGCCGTCCTCCCAAGCCCAGCCTTCGGGCAGTTCGATCTCGGAGAGCGTCTTGCCCACCTTGACTTCGATCGTCTCCGCAGGCTTCTCTTCCGCCACCGCCGTCGCCTTGTTGATTGTCACGTCAAACTCTGCCGTGCCGCCCGCATACACCTTCTTGTTGGCGCCGTCCACCTTCTCTGCAAAGGTTGCTGTCACGGTGTAGCTGCCCACCGCCGCGGGAAGCCCTTCCACAGGCGTTGCAGACTCAGTCCCCTCGCCGTCCGTCTTGGGCAGGTAGGTGTAGGAGACCGCCGCCTCGTGCTCATTGCCCGTGACGACGGGAGCAAGCGTGCTGCCGTAGGACGCCGTGAGCGCCTCGATGCTGAAGCTCGTCGCCTGCTTTTCGTACACGGCATAGGGATATTCGCTGTTGTAATCCCCATCGCCATAGTTCTGCTCATCGCTCAACGCAACAAGCTGATGCGTATCGGGAATATAGTCTGCAGCCGTCACCGTCTGCGACACCACATCGATGTTGCCGCTTTTTTCCAGCACATATAATTGGCTGAGATCGGTGCTGAAATAGCCGCCCGTGATCTTGGGAAGTGTTCCGAGACCGGGACGGAACTTGGTCAAGTTGTAATAGCCACCCTCGATCTTCAAAGTCCAATTGCCGCGATAGATATAACCGTCTATCGTGCCACCCTTGATCGTGACATCTCCGTAAGCCGTAACGCTGGGAACCATGTCCTCCGTCGTTGCATAGGGATCGACAATGGAGCCGCCCGTCATCTTGAAGGTCGCCGAATCAACTTCAATATTTCTGTCGTAGGCAGAATTGTTGTTCTTGATCTCGCCGCTCGTCATCGTGAACTCGCCGCCATGCACAACAGCAACCCCGCCGCCGTTACCATATTTGTTCTCCGATCTCCACGCCTGATTGTCGCAGATGACGCCGCCATTCATCGTGGCTTTGCTCACCGCATCCGTAGTAGCATTCTCATTGCTGACATATATGCCCGCGCCGCGCCAATTCGCCTTGTTCCCGCGAATGGCACCGCCGTTCATCGTAAAGGTCGCGCCGTCGGGGCGCACAGTTACCCCCGCGCCATCGTCTGCGCCCGAGTTGCCTGCGATCGTGCCGCCGTTCATGATGAACGTGCCGCCGGCGAGCACCTCTACACCGCATTTGCCGCCCGTGATGACGCCGCCGCTGACATAAGTAGTGCTCGTCTCGCTCGTCACGCCAGCAAAGACGTACGCCGCTTTGTCTGCCTGCGTGTAGTAGTGCTGCTTGGAATCGTCGCAGTCGCACAGCGTGAGCGTTGCGCCGCTATTTACCTGAAAGACGGCATTCTGACCGTCGCCCGTAAAGACGTTCCCTGCAAGGCAGAGTTCCACGTACCCGCTTTCAATGACTATAGTTGTATTCGCCGTAAAATCCGCAGACAAGTAGTACCTTGCGGGGGCTTCTGCGCTTTCGCTACCCGTGATGTTCGCTGCAATCTCCGTCCAGCCCGAATGCGCGCCGTGGTCTAACTCCGCGGCAGATGCCTTTACGCCCGTATTGTACAGCCCGAAAGAGAGCGCCGCACAACCGCCGAGCGCACACGCCAGGAGCAGCCCGACGCGCTTTTTCATCGTGAAAAATTTTACCATAAATTACCTCTCAATTTATTATCCGACCGCCCTTTGCGCGGTCTGATTGACGAATATGTGTTTTGCGCCGCAGCAGCGTCTTGCCGCGCGGCTATCATCAAGCAATCACTTAACTGAAAGAAGTTTTTTATCGGCCCGTGAAAAATCCGAGCCGAAGCACTTTGCATGATATTATATGCGCACGGCTCCCCGCCCGCATATATTATTCTTGAAAAATCATTGATTAAGTAGTCACTTATAATCGGATTATACTATATCTTCCGTCCTTTGTCAAGTGTATTTACACAATCTTGTAAAAAATCAATTTACTTCATATATTTTTTGCATGAAAAAAGGCACACCCGCAAGGAATGTGCCCCTTTGTCATTTAGTTCTTTTTGGCACGAAGCGCCCTCCTGCCCCGCTCGCGCGCGACGATGCCCTCCATACTCACGAGGATCCCGTCCATACAGTCTGTCGCGCGGTCGACGCCGCTTCTGTCCCCTTCCGCGCGCTTACCATATTTATATAGCGCCAACTCCTCGCGAACGATCTCCAGCCGATCGGCGATCGCGTCCACGTCGCTGTCCCGCTGTTTTTGCGCGAGCGCAGTCGCCCCCGCCTCCGCCTTGTTCGCCGCGTACAGCAGCTTGCTCGCCCGCTTGAAAAATTCGCGCTTGCCGCACCCCTCTTCCTCGATGAGCGAGGCGAACTTGTCCAGCCCCGCCTTCAAGTCCTTGAGCATCTTTTCCAGCTCCGAATACTTGGGTGCGCCGCTCTTGCGCTTGAGAATGGAGAGGATGAGGATGCCCATGACCACGATGACGAGATACACCGCGTATTCGATGATGAGTTTCCATTCTGCGTTCATACTTCCCCCTCCCCGCGCTCGGACGACGCGCGCTCTGCAAGGCTGACTTCCAGCTTCTCATAGGGAAGCTCGATGCCGTGCTCGCGCAGCGTTGACAAAATACGCTCGTTCATGTCGAACATCGTATCCCAATAGTGTTCGTTCTCCGTCCACACGCGCACGGAGAAGTTGAGCGCGCTGGGCGTGTACTTTTCCAGCACCACGGAGGGCGCGGGCGTGGAGACGGCGTATTTGTAGGTGGCGGCACATTCGAGCAGCATCGTCTTGACTTCGTCCACGTTGCACTCGCGCGGAACGGGCACGGCGGTGACGACGCGGCGCAGCGGCATGGTGCTGTAATTGATGAGCTTGGAGGAGAGGATCTCGCTGTTGGGCACGATGATCTCGTCGTTGCTGTACGTCAGGATCTTAGTGTTGAAGAGGCGGATGTCCTGCACCAGCCCGTCCACGCCGTTGATCTGCACGTAGTCCCCCTTCTTGAAGGGCTTG
>CALVTZ010000136.1 GCA_944363255.1 uncultured Clostridia bacterium | reverse complement strand
CCCCCCCGTCTTTAGTGGCGCGCTCCCCACGCTCGCGCCGGGCAATGCGATGCCCGCCGCGGCGCAGGTACTGGAGCGCGCGCACATTCCCTATACCTATGAAAGGTTGACGGAGCGCATCGTCAACCGCACGGGCGACGGGCTTTGCCCCATGGAGAGCGCGGTGATGCACACGTTTGACGCGGAGGAGGCGTACACCCTCCTTCTTGCAACACAAAAACAATTAAGGGAGAACGCAAAATGAAGAAACTCGGTTTTGGCTGTATGCGGCTGCCCGTTTTGGACGGCGACGCGGGCAAGGTGGATCTCGAACGCTTCAAGGGCATGGTGGACAGCTTTATGGCGCGCGGCTTCACCTACTACGACACCGCCTACGTGTACCACAAGGGCAAGAGTGAGGACATCCTGCGGCAGGCGCTCGTGGAGCGCTACCCGCGCGACAGCTTCACCGTGACCACCAAGCTGCCCATGTTCGACATCACCAAGAAGGAGCAGATGCAGCCCATCTTCGACGAACAGCTGCGCCGCCTGGGCGTTGACTACATCGACTACTATTGGCTGCACGCGCTCAACGCGCGCGAATATAAGAAGGTGCAGCAGTTCGACGCCTTCGGCTTCCTCTCCCGCCTCAAAGCGGAGGGCAAGATCAGGCACATCGGCTTCTCCTTCCACGACTCCCCCGCCGTGCTCGAGCGCATTCTCATCGACCATCCCGAAGTGGAGTTCGTGCAGTTGCAGATCAACTACACCGATTGGGAGAGCCCCTCCATCTGCTCGCGCGAATGCTATGAGCTGAGCGTGAAGTACAACAAGCCCGTCATCGTCATGGAGCCTTTGAAGGGCGGCGCGCTCGCGAGCGTGCCCAAGGCGGCGGAGGAGCTCTTTCGGGCACACGCGCCGAATATGTCGCCCGCGTCCTGGGGCATCCGCTTCTGCGCCTCGCTGGAAAACGTCATCATGGTGCTCTCGGGAATGTCCACGGAGGAACAGCTTGCAGACAACCTCAACTATATGGAGCACTTCGTCCCCCTCACCGAGGAGGAGATGCAAATTGTTTGGAAGGCGGAGGAGATCATTCGCGAACAGACGACCATCCCCTGCACCGCCTGCCGCTACTGCGTGGAGGGCTGCCCCAAGCACATTGCCATTCCCGATTGCTTTGGGCTGTATAACGACCACGTGCGCATGCGCGGCAAGTCCACCAACCCCTACTACTATGAGAACCTCATCAAGGAACACGGCAGAGCGAAGGATTGCATCGGCTGCGGCAAGTGCGAAAATATCTGCCCGCAGCACCTGCCCATTCGCAAGTACCTCAAGACGGTGTCCGAGACCTTTGATTGAGCGTCATTGACAAATTCGCACATTCGTGCTATAATCCTCCCGAACGACGGGAGGATTTTTTTATGTTGGATTTCTATTTTAATAACCCCACCAAGCTGCTGTTCGGAAGCGGAAAACTTGCCCAGCTCTCCAAACAGGCGCTGCCCGGCAGGAAGGCGCTGCTGCTCATTTCCGCAGGAAAGAGCGCCGCATTGAGCGGGGCGCTGCCCAAGACGGAGGAACAGCTTAAACTTGCGGGCGTTTCCTATGTCATCTTCAACAAGATCGTGGAAAATCCGCTGCGCAGCACGGTGATGGAGGCTGCCGCATTCGCACGGGAGAACGGGTGCGACTTCATCGTTGCCGTGGGCGGCGGCGCGGTGCTCGACTCCGCCTCTGCCATCGCCGCGATGGTGACGAACGAGGGCGATCTGTGGGATTACATTCAGGGCGGAACGGGAGGCAGAAAGCGGTTGAAGGAGCGTGGCATCCCCATCGTCACCATTCCCACGACGGCGGGCACGGGTTCCGAGATCAACTGCTGGGGCGTCATCTCCAACCCCGAGACGAACGAGAAGATCGGCTTTGGCGAGGAGAGCGTCATTCCCGTGCTCTCCATCGTCGATCCCACCCTCATGACGAGCGTGCCGCCCAAGTACACCGCCTTCCAGGGCTTTGACGCCCTCTTCCACAATACGGAGAGCATGATCAGCAACTGCAACAACCCGCCCGCCGAGGCGATCGCCCTCTCCTGCATCGAGCGCATCGCGGCATATCTGCCGCGCGCCGTCCGCGACGGGAATGACTTGGAGGCGCGCGAGAACGTCGCCTACGGCAGCACGATGGCGGGCGTGACGATGCAGCTTGCAAGCACCACCGCAAAGCACGCCATGGAACACGCCATGAGCGCCTATCACCGCAATCTGCCCCACGGCGCGGGGCTCATCATCCTCTCCCTGCCCTACTACGATTTCTTCATTCAAAAGCACGTGTGCGACGAGCAGTTCGTCAAGATGGCGCGCGCGATGGGCAAGAGGGACGCGTCCCGCCCCGAGGAATTCCTCACCGCGCTGGAGGAACTGCAACGGGCGTGCGGCGTCTTTGGCTTGAAGATGAGCGACTACGGCTTTGCGCGGACGGAGAGCCGCACGCTGGCGCGCGGCGCGCGCGAGATGCAGGGCGGGCTGTTCGCCGCCAACCCCTGCGAGATGACGGAGGACGAGTGCACCGCCATCTTCGAAGAAGCTTATCTGTAATACATTCAAGTGTGTAACACAATCAAAAAAGAACACCGCGCGCCGGTGTTCTTTTTTGTTACGAAAAACTGCAAAATACGGCAACGGCAGTATGATGAATGCCTGCCGCCATGAATGTTTTAACAGACGAAGCAATTACGAGCGAGTTGCGGCGTTTTTGCGCCACCGCTCGAGTTCTGCCGCATCTTCGACGAGAACGGAACTCTTGACCGCAAGCAGCGCCCGATCGAGGTCGTCATGGGTGACATAGCTCATGACATCCCTTTCCTCAATGATCCTGCGCAGTGCAAACTCCTTTGCCTTCTCACACAAATAGGAGATATCCGCACCGTTATACCCCTCTGTTTTACGCGCGTAGACGGAAAGATCTGCATCCTCCTGCATGGGAACGCGCTGAAACCCTCTTTGCATGATCTCCTCGCGCGCCTGCTCATCGGGAAGGGGCACATAGATCTTCTCGTCGAACCTTCCGGGGCGCAGGAACGCTCCATCCAAGCGCCATGGTTTATTGGTTGCGCCGATCACGAGCAGTCTCCCCTTCTGCGCCCGATCGCCGATCCCCTGCATTTGAGAAAGCAATTCGGATATGGCGCGCTCTATAACGCCGTCCTCGCTGCGCCTTGTCGCATAAGCCTCGATCTCATCAAAGAAAATGACGGCGTTTCCCGTTTTTCGCGCCTCGTCAAAGAGTTCTTTGATGTTCTGCTCCGTCTCGCCAAACCACTTGCTGCCCAAATCGGAACAGCGAATGGGGAAGAACTCCGCCCCCGTCTCCTGCGCGATCGCCTCGGCAACGAGCGTTTTGCCCGTGCCCGGCAACCCGTACAGGAGAATGCCGCCACCCGAACGCTTTTTGAACAGC
>CALVTZ010000135.1 GCA_944363255.1 uncultured Clostridia bacterium | reverse complement strand
GGACGGAAGGGTGGACTGCTTCGTCTCCGCCGTGGGAACGGGCGGCACGCTCACGGGCGTGGGAAGGTATCTGAAGGAGCAGGACGGCAACGTCAAGGTGGTCGCCGTCGAACCTGTCGGCTCTCCCGTGCTCAGCGGGGGAAAGGCGGGCAGGCACGCCATTCAGGGCATCGGCGCGGGCTTCGTGCCCAAGGCGCTGGACGTGAGCCTCATCGACGAAGTGCTTCCCGTCTCCGATGAGGACGCCTTTGCGCGGGCAAAGCTGTTCGGGCGGGAGGAGGGCTTCCTCGCGGGCATCTCCTCGGGCGCCGCGCTGCACGCCGCGCTGCAGCTCGCCGCGCGCAAGGAGTACGCGGGCGGGCGCATTGTGCTCATTCTGCCCGATTCGGGCGATCGCTACTACTCCACCCCGCTCTTTGATTGACGCAAGTTGACAAGTTGCCCTTTGTCTGCTATCATCTATGGATATGGAAGAACGCTATTCGCGCACGGCGCGCCTCTTCGGGGAGGACGCCGTAAAAAAACTCAACAAAAGCCGCGTGCTCGTGTTCGGCTTGGGCGGCGTGGGCGGTCATGCCGTGGAAGCGCTCGCCCGCGCGGGCGTGGGGGAGCTGGAGCTCGTGGACGGCGACAGGGTGTGTGCGTCCAATTTGAACCGCCAGCTCTTCGCAACGGAGGAGACGGTGGGGCTGCTCAAGACGCAGGCGGCGGCGCAGCGCATTCGCGCGGTCAATTCCTGCTGCAGGGTGGTGGAGCGCCCGCTCTTCTTCCTGCCCGAACGGGCGGCGGAGTTCGACTTCGCACGCTACGACTACGTCATCGACGCCATCGACACGGTGTCGGGAAAGCTGGGCATCGTGGCGGGCGCGTACGCGGCGGGCACGCCCGTCATCAGCGCGATGGGGGCGGGCAACAAGGTGGATCCCACCCGCTTTGAAGTGGCGGACATCTTCTCAACCTCCGTGTGTCCCCTGGCGCGCGTCATGCGGCGGGAGCTGAAAAAGCTGGGCGTCTCCCGCCTCAAAGTCGTCTATTCCAGGGAAGAGCCGCGCGTGCCGCAGGGAACGGAGGACGTGCGCACCCCCGCGAGCAACTCCTTTGTGCCCGCAGTGGCGGGGCTTATTCTCGCGGGCGAAGTCATCAAAGACCTCATCGGATTTACGCTATGACGCAAAGAAAGGATAAAAACGCCTGGTCGCAGCTGGAGACGGCGCAGCGGGCAGAGCGCAGCATTCAAACCAAATATCATAAGAAGCTGTTCAGCCGCTTTGCAAAGGCGGTGGTGCAGTATGAGCTCATTCGCCCCAACGACAAGATCGCCGTGTGCATCTCGGGCGGAAAGGACTCCATGCTCATGGCAAAGCTCTTTCAGGAGATCAAGCGGCACGACAAGTTCCCCTTCGAACTCGTCTTTCTCGTGATGGATCCGGGCTACCGCGAGGAGAACCGCGCGCTCATCGAGGAGAACGCAAAAAAGCTGGACATTCCCATCACGGTGTTCACTTCGCAGATCTTCGAGAGCGTTGCCACCATCGACAAGTCGCCCTGTTACCTGTGCGCAAGGATGCGGCGGGGGAACTTGTACGCCGCTGCAAAGGAGCTGGGCTGCAACAAGATCGCGCTCGGGCACCACTACGACGACGTCATCGAGACCATTCTCATGGGAATGCTCTACGGCGGGCAGGTGCAGACCATGCTGCCCCGCCTCAGGAGCGCAAACTTTGCGGGAATGGAGCTCATTCGCCCCATGTACTTTATCCGCGAACGGGACATCGAGAGCTGGCGGGACTTCAACGAACTGCGCTTTTTGCAGTGCGCCTGCCGCTTTACCGAGGCGCTGGGGCGGGAGGACGGCGTGATGCAATCCAAGCGGCAAAAGGTGAAGGAGCTCATCCGCACGCTCAAGGCGGAAGATCCCGAGATCGAGCAGAACATCTTCAAGAGCGTGGAAAACGTCAGCCTCTCCACCATCATCGCCTACAAGGACAGAGAGGGGAACAAACACTACTTCGACGAAAATTTATGAGCGTGCCCAAACGGGCACGCTCATGTGCTTTTGTTGTGTGGTTTGCGCGTTTTGCGCGTTACTCGCCGTCTGCCTTGCCTGCGACAAACTCTTCAAACTTCTTCTCCGCGTTTGCGCTGGGCTTGCCGATGCCCTTCATCCAGTTGTGCATCGCACCCTTGGACACGCCGATCGCCTCCGCAAGCTGCTGCTCGGTGAGTCCCTTTTCCTGCATGACTGCCTTCATTTTTTCAATGATATCCATTTGATTCCTCCTTTTGGATGGTTGTAATTATTATACTATGCGTCTCGCGCGCTGTCAAGCCCCGATTTTTCGTTCGGTGCGGGGAATATCTTGCAAATCGCGGGGCGCTGTGCTATAATAGCGCATGAAAAGAAGTGTGGAGCGGTAGCATGGATTTTGGAAGCAGATTAAAAGAATTGCGCAAGGCGGCGGGGATCACGCAGTCGGCACTCGGCGAAAGGATGGGCGTGCACCTGCAGACCATCTCCAAGTGGGAGCGCGGCGTATCCGAACCGGACGTGGCGCAGCTGGGCGAGCTCGCCGCGGCGCTCTCCGTCTCCCTCGAACAGCTTGCGGGCGAAGAGGTGGGGGAGGAGTGCTATGCGGGCACCTTCGAACCCGTTGCCTTTGGCAAGGGGCTTTCTGCGCTGCGCCGCAGCAAGGGGGAACGGCAGGAGGAACTTGCGCAGCTGCTCTCCACCACGCGCGACATCGTCTCCAAGTGGGAGCGCGGCGTCATCTGTCCCGACCTCGCGGATATGAAGGTGCTCGCCGCCCACTATGAAGTCCCGCTCTCCAAACTCTACTTCGGGCTTGGCGAGGGCAAGACGGAAACGCCCGTGCAGATGCGCAGGCGGCGGGCATTCTCCTTCGCCTGGCTGGGCGGGGCGATCGTCCTTGCGGCGGCTGCCGTGAGCTGCGCCGTCATCTTGCCCGGGGCGCTGGAAAAGTACGCCGTCTACACCGTGGAGGCGGGCGGCGTCACCTATCAGGTGAGCGAACACGACTGGTTCACCCCTGCCGCAGGCGAGCGGGAGGGGTACGACTTCGTCGGCTATGAAGATCAGGCGGGGGAGCGCGTCACCTTCCCCGTCAAGATCTCAAGCGATACGGTGTTTACGGCGGTGTTCACCCCGCACGAATACACCATCGACTATTGGCTGGGCGGCGGAAGTTTCCGCTCTACGCCCACCTACCACTTTACGGTGGAAAGCGGGGCGATCATGCTGCCCAGGCCCGTCAAGAGCGGGGCGCAGTTCGAGGGCTGGTATGAGAACGCGGACTATTCGGGAAGCGCGCTCACCGCATTGCAGTGCGCGGGGGAGAACGTTGCGCTGTACGCCCGTTGGAGCGATGAGAGCTACTCCGTGCGCTACGAATTGGGCGGCGGCACGCTACGGGAGGAAAATCCCACC
>CALVTZ010000134.1 GCA_944363255.1 uncultured Clostridia bacterium | reverse complement strand
CACCTCGTGCTCGAATGCGCGCACCCCTCTCCCCTCTCCGCCTACAACGGATTTTTCGGATGCCGACACTTCTCCAAGACGAATGCGTACTTGCAGGAGCACGGCATTCCCCCCATCGATTGGAAGCTCGGCTGAGCCGCTTGCGGCAGCCTGCAATATTTTGCCTACTCAGGAGGAAACCATGAACGAGAATGAGGAAATGAAACGCACCGCAGAAGTTGCTGCGGAAGAGCTGCTTGCCTCCCGCCAACAGGTCATCGACGTGGATAAATGGCTGGACAGCGAAGCCGCAGGGTACGACCTGTGCGGCTCCAAGGAGTACTGCGCCTCCTGCGACAAGGCGATGCAATACCCCTGCGCCCGCGCCGAACGCAGCTGGCAGGAACAGTCCTGCGCGGCGGACGCCGAGGACGCGCTTGCAGAGGAAGTTGCAGCGGACGAGGCTTGCGAAGAAGCGAACCCCGAAGAGGAAGTTGCAGCAGAAGTTGAAGTGGAAGTTGCAGCGACTTCCGAGGAGGAGGACGCGCCCGCAGACGAAGTCGTTCAAACGGAGGCATTGCCCGAAGCGCCCACGGGGTACGCGCTCATCACGCGCTATCGCCGCGCCTTCCGCGCAAGGCTCATCCAGAGCGAGACGGCGCAGCCCCTTTACAATATCGTGCGCAACGCGCTTGCAGGGCTGGTGGGCGTGAAGTCCCGCCTCTCCTTCCAGGGCGAGAGCTTCCGTCTCAAGGGCGAGCTGCTTGCAAAGCTGGGCATGGGCGGCAAGACGCTTTGCCTGTACCTCAACCTCGATCCCGCGCAGTACGCGGGCAGCAAGTACCGCTATACCGACGTCTCCGACCGCAAGACGTATGCGGAGACGCCCATGAAGGTGCGCATCACCTCCCGCCGCGCGGCAAAGTACGCGTGCGAGCTGTTGAGCGACCTCGCCGCGAAGTACTCCATCGCCCACGCAGAGCACATCGAGTTTGACTACACGCTGCCCTACAAGACGGACGAAGAGCTCATCGCAGAGGGACTCGTCAAGCCCTATTACGCCATCGTAAAGCTGAAAAAATAACCCCCTTTCGTACGAAAAGGGAGCAAAAATACGCATACGTTTGTAAATTTAAGGCCCTTCCTGCGGGAAGGGCCTCTTCTTATTTTGTGCCGTTCAGTTGAGAAAGCGGGCAAAGCGGCGCCGGAAGAAGGCGCGGTATTCCGCCTCGTCAAACCCTTCGCCCTTGCACATGACGGAGTAGCACACGTCGAACACGGTGTACTCCACAGGGGTGAGCGCAAAGCCGTTGCGCTCGTAGAACGCCTTGCGTTTGAGGCGCTGCTCGTTGTTGGGCGCGCTTTCGTCCACCTTCTCCATATCGAGCACGACGAGCGAACGCCCCGCGCACACCCGTTCGAGGATGGCGCCGCCGTACCCCTTGCTGCGCGCCCCATCCGCCACGGCGAGATAGAACACATAGTAGAAGGTATCGGTGGGAAGGGAGACGGTGAAGCCCACGAACTCCCCTTCGTCATAGTACACTTCGATCTCGGAACGAAAACTGCCATGAAGAAAGCGCCTCCAAGGGGCGCGTTCCTCTTTTGGAAATGCAGAACGGTACAACTTTTTGATCTGCCGCTTGTTTTTTGCCTTGCGGTAGGGCAGCGCGGTGAGCGCCATAACTTACTCCTCCCGGAAGATGAACGTTCCATCCTCCTCATCTACGATGATGACGCCGCCCTGCGGAACGTTGCCCGCGAGGATCTCCTCCGAGAGGCGGTCTTCCACCATCTTCTGCACGGTGCGCTTTAAGGGGCGCGCCCCGTATTCTTCACTGTACCCCTTTTCCACCAACAGCGAACGCGCCCGCGCGCTCACCTTCAGCTCGATGCCGCGCCCGCGCAGCCGCTTTTGCAGCCCGATGAGGATCTTGTCGCAGATCCTTGCCGCGTTCTCACGGCTGAGGCGGTGGAATACGATCACGTCGTCCAAGCGATTCAAAAATTCGGGCTTGAACTGCGCGCGCAGCGCGCGGTCGATGCGCGCCTTCATGCCCTCGTGCGCGCTCTCCTCGTCATACGCGCCGAAGCCGAGCGCAGCGTCCTTCGCCTCGTGCGCCCCCACATTGGAGGTGAGGATGATGACGGTGTTCTTGAAGGAAGCGACGCGCCCGCGGCTGTCCGTGAGTCGCCCGTCGTCGAGGATCTGCAAGAGCAGATTGAATACGTCGGGATGCGCCTTCTCCACCTCGTCGAAGAGCACGACGGAATAGGGCTTGGTGCGGATCTTATCGGTGAGCGCGCCGCCCCCCTCGTCAAAGCCGACGTACCCCGGAGACGCGCCGATGAGTTTGGAGACGGAGTGCTTTTCCATGTACTCGCTCATGTCCAGGCGGATCATCAGCCGCTCGTCGCCGAAGAGCTGTTCGGCAAGCGCCTTGGAAAGGTCTGTCTTGCCCACGCCCGTGGGGCCGACGAAGATGAAGGAGCCGATGGGCTTGTTGGGATCCTTCAGCCCCGCCCGTGCGCGGCGGATCGCCTTGGCAACGGCGCAAACCGCCTCGTCCTGCCCCACGATGCGCTCGTGCAGCGCGTCCTCGAGGTGCAAGAGCCGCTCGCTCTCCTCTTGCGTGAGCCGCGCGATGGGCACACCCGTCCACGAGGAGACGATCTCCGCGATCTGGTCGCGCCCGATGCAGCCGTGCGTCTTGTTGCGCCGCGCCTTCCACTCCGCTTCCAGCGCCTGCGCACGTTCGGAGAGGGCGGCGATCTGCCGTGCGATCTCCTGTGCGCGCGCCGCGTCGTGCCACTTGTTCGCAGCCTTTCCGTGGTCGAAGCGCAGGCGGCGCAGCTTTTCCTCTATCTCCTTGAGCTCGGCAGGGCCGTTGAAGGCGTTCAGCCGTTCGCGGCTCGCCGCCTCGTCGATGAGGTCGATCGCCTTGTCGGGCAGGAAACGGTCGGTGATGTAGCGGTCGGAGAGGGTGACGGCTGCCTCGATCGCCTCGTCCGTGATGACGACGCCGTGATGCACCTCGTACTTGTCCTTGAGCCCGTGCAATATGGTGATGGTGTCCTCCACGCTCGGCTGCTCCACCACGACGGGGGTGAACGGCGTTCGAGCGCGGCGTCCTTTTCGATGAATTTGCGGTACTCCTCCATCGTCGTCGCGCCCACCGTCTGCAACTCGCCGCGGGCGAGCATGGGCTTCAAGATATTCGACGCGTCCATGCCGCTCTCTGCCGAGCTGCCCGCGCCCACGATCATGTGGATCTC
Source organism: uncultured Clostridia bacterium (assembly GCA_944363255.1). GTDB lineage: Bacteria > Bacillota > Clostridia > Christensenellales > Borkfalkiaceae > Gallimonas. The sequence goes on along the minus strand of CALVTZ010000134.1, from coordinate 238 downwards.
ATCGATGAAGAGAATGATATTGCGGTCTTTGCGGATGGTGTCCATCACCGTCTTTAAGCGCTCTTCGAAGTCGCCGCGATAGCGCGCGCCCGCGAGCAGTCCCGTGAGGTCGAGGGAATACACCGTCTTTCCGCGCAAGAGGTCGGGCACCTCGTCGGCGGCGATTGCCTGCGCCAGCCCTTCCACCACCGCGCTCTTGCCCACGCCCGGCTCGCCCACGAGCACGGGGTTATTCTTC
>CALVTZ010000133.1 GCA_944363255.1 uncultured Clostridia bacterium | reverse complement strand
ATGAAGAAATCGCGCATCACGGGCAGGTCGGAATTGCGCGCAAAAATGTTGGCGGCAATGTACACCTTCCTGCCCCGCGCGTGCGCGTAGGCGATGCCCTCTGAAAGCTCTTCGTCCGTGAAGTTGTCTGCAAAGGCGCGCAGGGAGAGCGACTTCCCGCCCGCATACACCGCGTCCGCGCCGAAGTCGATGGCGCATTTGAGTTTTTTCAGGCTCCCCGCAGGAGCGAGCAATTCGGGTTTCATTCTGCCTCCTTTTGGGCGCGCTGCCCCGCTTTGGTGCGCTTGACGGCGACGGCAAGCCCCTTGCCCGCGGGGTAGACGGTCGTTTGAAAGTCCTCGTCCGCCTGCAGCGCCTGTAAAAATTCCTCGATGTGTTGGGCGAGCATCCTGCGCTTTTTGGGCACGCCATCCGAAAAGAGCAGCACGTCGTCCGCGCACAGCACGCCCCCTTCGTGCAGCAGCTGCTTGCACGCGGGCAGAAAGCGGCGGTACTGCACCTTGGCGCAGTCGAGAAAGATGAGGTCGAAGGGCTGTTCGAGGCAGGGCAGAACGTCCGCCGCCTCCCCTTCGATGAGCGTGACGCGCCCGCTCACGCCAAAGCGGGTAAAGTTCTCGCGCGCAACGTGCAACCGCTCCTCTTCGCGCTCGATGGTGGTAACGCGCTGCGCGCCGTCCAAGAGGAAGGCGATGGTCGTGAGCCCCCGCCCCGTGCCGATCTCAAGCACCGTCTGCGCGCCCGCCTCCCTTCTCGCGCGAAGGAGCAGGGAAAGGACGTCGTCCGGCGTGGTGGGATCGCGCTCATCGAGCGCTTCCATGCGCAATTTATTGAGTAGTTCTTGCATAAATTTCCAAAAAAGACGGCGGCATTGCCGCCGTCAAACCTTGTTCGCTTGTGTCTTTTTCTGCGCCTTAGATCTCCTGGATGACGGGCAGGATCATGGGCGACTGCTTGGTCTTTTTGAAGATATAGTTCTTCACGGCGCGGCGAATGGCTGCCGAAATATCCCCCGCGTTGCCGTGCGCGGGCGCGCTCTCCACCGCCTTCTCCACCACCTCTTTGATGGCGCGGATGTGTTCGCGCTCGTCCGAGAGCACGACGCCGTGGCTCTCGATGACGGGCTCGCCCAAGACGACGCCGTTCGAGAGCGCCACGCTCACGATAAAGACGCCCTCGCTGGACATACGGATGCGGTCTTTGAGCACCTCGCTCGTGCCGTAGTCCTCGAAGCCCTCGCCGTCGATGAGGCGGGCGCCCGCGGGGAAGCTGTCCCCCTGGCGGATACTGTCGTCCGTGACCTCCGCGCACACCCCGATGTCGGGAATAAAGATGCGGGAGGCGTTCATGCCCAGCTCCTGCGCAAGCAGCGCGTGCCGCTTGAGGTGGCGATATTCCCCGTGAATGGGAATAAAGAACTTGGGCTTTAAGAGCGTGTGCATGATCTTGTGCTCTTCCTGGCAGGCGTGCCCGGAGACGTGGATCTTTTCGAGGCTCTCATACACGACGTTCGCGCCCTTCTTGTACAGGTTGTTGATGACGCGGTAGATCATGCGCTCGTTGCCCGGGATGGGGCTTGCCGAGATGATGATGGTGTCGTTGGTGCCGATGGCGACCTTGTTGAACTCCCCCGCCGCCATGCGCGTGAGCGCGCTCATGGGCTCGCCCTGCGAACCGGTGGAGATGATGACGATCTCGCGGTCGAAGTAGTTCTTGGTCTTTTCTACGTCGACGAGCACGCCCTCGGGAATGGTGATCTCCCCGATCTTGGCTGCCGCCTCGATGACGTTGAACATACTGCGCCCGGAGAGCGCGACCTTGCGGCGGAACTTGACTGCAATGTCGATGATCTGCTGCAATCTGTGCACGTTGGAGGCAAACGTCGCGATGATGAGGCGGCGATTTGCGTTCTCCGCAAAGAGGTGCTCGAGCGTGGTGCCCACCACCGTCTCGCTCATGGTATAGCCGAGGCGCTCGATATTCGTCGATTCGCCCAGATAGAGCAGCACGCCCTTCTTGCCATAGCCCGCGATCTCCTCGAGGTCGATGGGCTTGCCCGCCACGGGGGTGAGGTCAATCTTGAAGTCGCCGCTGTGGAAGATGATGCCGTACGGCGTTTCCACGGCGAGGGCGACTGCGCCCGCGATGGAGTGGTTGACGTTGACGAAGTTGACGGTGAATGCGCCCGCCTTCACCTGATCTTTTGCCTGAATGGTGTGCGTGACCACGTTGTTGAGGCGGTGTTCGCGCAGCTTGTTGTCTACGAGCGCAAGCGTGAGCTTGGTGCCGTACACGGGCGTCTTGGGGGCGAGCTCCTTCATGAGATAGGGAACGCCGCCGATGTGATCCTCATGCCCGTGCGTGAGGAAGATGCCACGGATCTTGTGCTTGTTCGCAACGAGATAGGTGATGTCGGGGAATACGAGGTCGATGCCAGGCATTTCCTCCGTGGGGAAGATGATGCCCGCGTCGATGATGATGATGTCGTTGCCGTATTCGAGGGCGGTCATGTTCTTGCCGATCTCGCCCACGCCGCCAAAGAAGAGCACCTTTACGGGCGGCTTCTTGCGCTTTTTCTGCTCCTTGCCCTTTGCCTTCTTTGCAGGCTCGTCCTGCACTTTAACAGCGTCCTGCTTGGGCGCGAGGTCGCTCTTTTTTGTGGCGGGGAGCATCTTCGTGCCCTTGCCCTTTGCGCGCGAAGGGCGGCGCGCCGCATAGCCCGCCTCCTTCATCGCCTCTTTCGAGCGCTCTTCGCCCAGGCTCTTGCCCTCCTGCGCCTTCTTGCCCTGCGAACGGTTGTAGTTCTCGATGCCGTTGAGAATGGCGAGCTCGATGGCGTCCATGGGCTTGTTCTTTTGACCTTTCTTATCTTTTTCTTCCAAAAAATACTCCTTTCCGCGCGCATGGGCGCATAGCAAAAGGGAGAGAGCCGAAAAACTCGGCCCTCTTGCGCCCCATGCGGTTGGGCTACCTTAAAAATCGAGATTGGATTTGACGATGAGCGCCGTTTTGATCTGTCCCTCGCGCAGCAGCACTTCATCCGACTGATAGGGATATTTCGCGGCATAGTCTACGGGTGCGTCGCCGCTCTTTACTGCACCGTTGCGCTCCATGAGCAGCTCCAGCAGCTTGACGGCGCGCTTTACCGCAACACCGCTCTTGACTTTGAGCATCATGGGCGTCTTTTCATACATTTTCTTGTCCCCCGCATACCGCTGATGATAGACGGTCTTGGGGAATTCTTCGGGATCGAGCGCCACATACAGGCAGAGCGTCTTGCCCGAAATGCCGATCTTTGCCACCGTCTCTCCGCCGTAGGAGAAGCGGTCGTTCGACCAATTGAGCTGGGAATGTACCTTCTTATAGGACATGAGCGCATTTTTGAGATCGGAGTAGTACCCCTTGATGGTCTCGTCGCTCTGGCAGATCTTTGCAATGAAGCTGCGCTTGTAGCGCGTCATGAGCTCCTTCTCGCCCTCCGTGATGACGGAGATGTGCACGGGACGCGCGGCGTCCTCATCCTCCGACTCCTCCAAGGCGGTCGCTGCAAGCTCCTCCTCTTCGGGCTCTTCCGCGGGCTCCTCTACGGG
>CALVTZ010000132.1 GCA_944363255.1 uncultured Clostridia bacterium | reverse complement strand
AGCAAGGTTTTTTGCGTGGACGTGGGGGAAAGCCAACTTGCGCCCGCCCTCGCCTGCGATCCGCGCGTCGTCGTGATGGACAGAACGAACGCGCGCTTTCTCACACCCGCCGACTTTTCGCAGCCGCTCGACGGCTTCGTGTGCGACGTGAGCTTCATCTCCCTGCAGCTCATTTTGCCTGCCGCTGCCGCGCTCATCGGGCGCGGCAGTTGTGCATATGTGCTGTTCAAACCGCAGTTCGAGTGCGGCGGAAGGGGGCTTCCCAAGAGCGGCATTCTGCCCGTGCGCTACCACGCGCCGCTGCTTTCTTCCTTCTATTCCTTCTGCGTGGAATTGGGGCTCGCCCCGCGGGGCATCGTAAACGCGCCGCTGCGCGAGCGCAAGAACGTGGAGTATATCGTCTGGCTGGAAAAGGAGGGAACGCCCCTTTCCGAGAGCGACTTTTTGCGCGCCGCTGCAAATTTTTTTGAGAATATCGCATAATTATTTGTTAATTTACTTGCATTTATACAAAAATGCGTATATAATGGTATTTAATGAATATCGGGATCTTTTATAATCCAAAGCAAGTGCGCTATGACGTTGCGCTCGGGCTGGCGCGCCGCGTGGAAGAGTTGGGCGGACAAACGCTGCTCTTTTCCTCCGAGGAGGAGATCGGCGGGGTGGATCGCCTCATCGTTCTGGGCGGCGACGGCACGGTATTGCGGGCGGCGAGAAGGGCTTCCGCGCTCTCCATTCCGCTCGTGGGCGTCAACTACGGACGGCTGGGTTTCCTCACGGAATTTCCGCGCGAACAGACGGAGGATGCCGCCGTCTTTGTCATGTCCGATTGCGCACTCGTGCGCAGATCCATGCTCGAAGTCGACCTCAACGGGCAAAAGACGTATTGCCTCAACGAGCTTGCGCTTCTGCGCAACGGAACGCACGTGCGCGACAACCGCGTCGTCACCATCTCGGTGAAGATCGACGGAAGTCCTGCGGGCAACTTTACGGCGGACGGGCTCATCGTTGCAACGCCCACGGGTTCCACGGCGTATTCGCTCTCGGCGGGCGGCTCGGTGATGACGCCCGACTGCAAGACCTTTCTGCTCACGCCCGTGTGCGCCTTTTCGCTTGGAAGTCGTCCCATTGCCTACCCCGATGGCTGCGTGCTCACCTTTTGCCTTTCCAATGAACCGCTTGCGCTGTACGGCGACGGCGCATTTCTGGGCGAGGCGAGCGGGGAGGACGTGCTCATCGTGAAGAAGGCGGAGCGCAGCGCGCTCTTTTTGACGAGAGATCCCAGAGAGTATTTCCGCAGATTGACGGAAAAATTCAACTAAATCCTGGACAGAAAGCGAGGAAAACAGATGTTAAGAAATGCAAGACACGCAAAAATTTTGGAACTCATCGAGGAGAAGGAGATCGAGACGCAGGAAGAGCTGTGCGACGAACTTGCCGCCTGCAACTTTTCGGTGACGCAGGCGACGGTATCGCGCGACATCAAGGAGCTGCACCTGTTTAAGGTGAAGGGCAACACCAAGCGCTTCCGCTATGCCTCCGTCAGCGAAAACGAGGGCGGGCTCTCCGACAAGATGCGTTCTCTCTTCCAGGCGTGCGTTCTGAATATCCGCGCCGTGGGCAATATCATCGTCATCAAGACGCTCAACGGCAACGGCGGCAACGCGGGCGTCGTCATCGATCGGCTGGACTATCGCGAAGTCGTGGGCAGCATTGCGGGCGACGATACCGTGCTCTCCGTGTGCGAGACGCCGGAGAACGCAAAGCTCGTGTGCAACAGATTGGAAGCCATCATCAAAGGATAAGTAGACAGGGATAATATCATGCTCAGCAGGCTCATCATACAAAACGTCGCGCTCACTTCCCGTGCGGAGTTTGAGTTCTCAAGGGGGCTCAACGTGCTCTCCGGCGAGACGGGCGCGGGTAAATCCGTCATTCTTGACGCGATCGATTTTGTGCTCGGCGCAAAGGCAGATAAGAGTATGATCCGCACGGGCGAAGAGGAGTGCCGCGTCAGCGCAGAGTTTGAGGCGCTCTCTCCGCGCGTCAACGAAGTGTTGCAGGAGCTGGATATCGACTGCGAGGATACCCTCGTCATTTCGCGCAAGTTTTCGCGCGATGGCAGGGGGAGTATGAAGATCAACGGTTGCAGCGTCACCGCGCAGATGCTTAGGAGGGTGAGCGCCCTGCTCGTGGATATTCACGGACAGAGCGATCACTTCTTTTTGCTCAAAGAGAGCAATCAACTCGCCCTGCTCGATTCCCTCTGCGGGGGCGCGTTTGACGAGGCGAAGGTACAGCTGCACGCCTTGCTTGCAAAGCGGCGGGAGATCAAGGGCGGCTTACAGTCGCTGGGCGGCGACGAGGGGGAGCGTTCGCGCAGAATGGATATCCTCCGCTTTCAAATCGACGAGATCGAGCGGGCACAGCTTGCGGAGGGAGAGGAGGAAACGCTCTCCGAAAAGAAGAGCCGCTTTGAAAATGCAGAGAAGATCGCATCCTCGCTCTCTTCGGCAGGGGAAGCGCTCTCCGCGGACGGCACGGGGCTCGACCTCGTGCGCACGGCGCAGCGGCTGCTCTCCTCCGCTTCCCGTTACGGCGAACAATACGCGGCGCTTGCCGAGCGGTTGGAATCCGCCGCGGCGGAGCTGGACGACATCGCGGCGACGGTGGAGGCGTACGGCGAGGAGTTGGAGTTCGACGAGGCGGAGATGGCGCGGGTGGAAGATCGGCTGGACGAGATCAAGCGCCTGAAAAAGAAATACGGCGGCTCGGTCGCGGCGGTATGCGAATTTTTACAGCGCGCACAGAACGATCTTGCCATGCTCGAGGACAGCGGCGCGCGGCGCGAACAGCTGGAGGGCGAACTGCTCGACGTGCAAAAGCGCATCTATGCGGCGTGCTGCAAGATGGACGAGGCGCGCAGGACGTGCGCCAAACAGTTCTGCGCACAGGTGACGGAGGAACTTCGCACCCTGAATATCGCCTCCGCGCGCTTTGAGATCGAATTTTCACCCTTTGGGGAGGAGGACGCCGATCGCGCCACGGAAAACGGCTTGGGCGGCGTGCGTTTTCTCTTCTCCGCCAATGCAGGGCAGCCCTTGCAGGAGCTGAACAAGATCATCAGCGGCGGCGAGCTGAGCCGCTTCATGCTTGCCATCAAAGCGCTCGATGCGCTCACGGGCATCGGCACCTATCTCTTCGATGAGATCGACGCGGGCATCAGCGGAAAGACGGCGCGCGTGATGGGAGAGAAATTCTGCAAGATCGCCGCGCACACGCAGATCATCGCCGTTTCCCACCTTGCCCAAATCGCCGCATTTGCAGACAAGGAATACCTCATCGAAAAACACGAGGAGGAGGGCACGACCAAGACGAGCGTGCACGAAGTGAGCGGGGAGGCGCGCGTGAAGGAGATCGCCCGTCTTGCCGGCGGCGACACGGAGAGCGAGATCTCGCTGCGCCACGCGGAGGAACTGTTAAAATCCGCGCAGACTTACAAACTTTCCCTGCAAGCGCGCTGAAAATCGAGAATAACACCCATCAAGTCTACGCAAACTAAGTCCCACGGAGGGAAGATGCGTAGGCTTTGTTTTTTATTGTCGGCAGCAATTCTTGCGGGGTGCGCGCTGCATGGGGGCGTATTCACGCACGCAAGCGCTGCGGAGGGCGAATACTATATCGGCGGCATG
>CALVTZ010000131.1 GCA_944363255.1 uncultured Clostridia bacterium | reverse complement strand
ATTCGCCGTAGTAGTTGCCGCAAAAGCGCAGGTTGAGCTCGCGCACGATGGCGTCGAGGATGCCCCCCTGCGAAAAGCGCACGCGCTCCGCCGTATCCACGGCGATGGTAAATCTGCCGCCGCCCTCGAAGGTCTCCGCCGCGATGTCCCCCTCCGCAAGGAAGGCAGCCGCCGCGGGGAAGCGCCTCATGAGAAAGCGTTCGATCGCCACGACGATGACCTCGGGCGAGGGCACCGACTTAAAGACGGTCGCATTTGCGCGGTAGCCTTCGGGCACGTAGCGCGCCGCGACTTCGCACGCAAAGGCGACGTCCTCCGCCCTGTACGTCTTGTCCGTGACGATGCGAAAGGTGACGAGCAGCCCCTCCACCGTGATCCGATTGAGCACGGCGCGAGAGAGTGCCTCGCGCGTGCGAATGTCCTGTAAAAATTCTTCCGATCTCGTCATTGTAACAACTCTTCCAATCGTGCAAAGAACGCCGCCTCCGCCTCGGAAGCGGGAACGCGCACGTCCTCTTTTCCGCGCTGCATGATCACGCAGTACTTGCCGCCGCCCGCGATGCCCAGATCGCACCCGCGCGCCTCACCGGGACCGTTGACCACGCACCCCATGACGGCAACTTTGAGCGCCTTTTTTACGGTACGCACGCGCGCGTTGACGCGCGCAGCCAGCCCCGCGCAGTCATATTCGCACCTGCCGCAGGTGGGACAGGAGACGACTTCCACATACTCCCGCTCCAGCCCGCAGGCGCGCAGAATGTTGTGCCCCGCGATGACTTCCTCCACGGGATCCTCCGTGAGGGAGACGCGAATGGTGTCGCCGATGCCGCGCAGAAGGAGCGCGCCGATGCCGACGCTGCTCTTGACGATGCCCGCCTCGCGCGTGCCCGCCTCCGTAACGCCCACGTGCAGCGGATAGTCGGTGCGCTGCGCGAGCAGGGTGTACGCCTCCACGGTGAGCGGAACGTCCGACGCCTTGCCGGAGATGACGATGTCCTCGATGCCGTGGCGCTCGAGAATGCGCACGTTGCACAGCGCGCTCTCCACGAGCGCCTCTGCGCTGCGCCCGTACTTTGCGAGCGCATCCCTTTCGATGCTGCCCGTATTCGCGCCCACGCGCACGGGGATATGGTGCGCCTTCACGCAGTCCGTAACGCGCGCGATGCCCGCCTCCCCGCCAATGTTGCCCGGGTTGATGCGCAGCTTATCCGCCCCCGCCTCCACCGCGAGCACGGCAAGGCGCGGGGAAAAGTGCACGTCCGCCACGATGGGCAGCGGGACGCGCTCCCTGATGGCGCGAATGGCGCGGGCGTCCTCTTCATCGAGAACGGCGACGCGCGCGATCTCGCACCCCGCGTTTGCAAGGCGAATAATTTGAGCGACGCTTCTTTCCACGTCGCTCGTCTTTTCCGTCGTCATGCTCTGCACGGACACCTGTCCGCCGCCCAGTACGACGTTTCCCACTCTCACTTGTCGTTTTTGCATGGAGGTTATTTGTCCTCTTCCTTTTTCTCCATCATCTTTTGCAGTTCGCTCATGAAGGAGCTGATGTCCTTGAAGGAGCGGTACACCGAGGCGTAGCGCACGTATGCGACTTCGTCCAGCTTCTTCAGCCCCTCCATCACCATCTCGCCGATCGCCTTGGACGTGATCTCCTGTTCCATGGAGTTGTACACCTTCTTGGCGATCTCATCGACGAGCGCGTCGATCTTTTCGATGGGTACGGGGCGCTTTTCGCACGCCTTGATGATGCCGCGTTTGATCTTTCCCACGTCGAAGGACTGCCTGTTTCCATCCGACTTGACGACGAGGATGGGCGCGACTTCGATGGTTTCATAGGTGGTGAATCTTCTTCCGCAGCCGATACATTCACGGCGGCGGCGGATCGTCCTGTCGTCGTCCGCCGAACGCGAATCGATGACCTTGCTCTCCGTGCAGTTGCAAAACATACAGCGCATAACGCTCTCCCTCCGTCTGTCTTTTTCTTGATTATACCACAAAATAGGGTGTTTGTAAAGACTTTGGACACAAACTGTTCGGCTATTGCCCTTGTCCGTCCTCCTTGGGCGGAACAAAGGTCGGGGAGACCTCCTCAAGCTCCTCCCTGCCCTCCTGTTCAAGGGGCAGTACGATGCGGTCGGAAGAGAAGCCCCTGCCGCGCACTTCGGAAATGGTGCTGATCATGAGGAACGCCTCGGGATCGATGTTGTAGATCTCGTTTTTGAGGCGGACGAGGTCGCGGCTGGTGACGATGGTGAGCAGCACAAAGCACTTTTCCTGCAGGAAGCCCGTGCGCCCGTACAGCATGGTGACGCCGCGGTTGAGCTTGTTTAAGATCATTTCGCGGATCTCGCGATAGTGGCGGGAGATGATCTTCACCTGCACGCGCCGCTTGCCGATGGGCGAGACGAGGTCGACGACCACCGAGGAGAGCAGCGTGATGACGACGCCGTACAGCACCTCCGCAACGCCCGTTGCGAAGAGCTGCAAAAAGACGATCGCCATATCCAGCACCCACAGCCCCACCGAGACGGGGATGTTGAAGAACTTGTGCAGGATGAGCGGGGGAATGTCCGTGCCGCCCGTGCTCGCACCCACGCGCACGCACAGCCCGATGCCCGCGCCGAACATGAGCGAGCCGATGATGGCGAGCAGGAGCTTGTCGCCCGGGTTATTTTGCAAAATGACGCCCAGACTGTCCTGCAAGCAGTTGTCGTAGAGCGCGGTGAACGCCGTGAGGAAGGTGGGATAGAGCAGCGTGCCCGCCAGCGTGGCGAGGGCGAAGCGCTTGCCCAAAAAGATGGCGCCGAGCAGGAAGAAGATGATATTCACCGCATATACGGTGAAGGAGACCGCCCATTCGAGATCGGTGCGCCCCGCCTTTAACAGCATATTGCGCACGAAGATGCCAAGCCCCGTGGTGCCGCCCATCGTGAAGTCGTTGGGCACGATGAAGAGCGCGGACGCGGCGGCGGTGATGGCATTGCCGAGCAGGATGATGGCGGTATAGCGCAAAAAGCGCAGCACCTGCCGTTTGGTGGGTTTTTGAAGGTGTATTTTCATAGGGTTCCTCTTGTGATATCTGCCCTATTATACACTTGTTTTGAATACTTGGCAACAATTTTTGAGCAAAACAAGAGGCGCGCCCGCCCGGACGCGCCCTTTTTTCATCGATCAGCGGCAGCAACCCCCGCCGCTCGCCCCGAAGGAGGCGTTTTGCCCGTTCGGACACAGGGCGTATTGCTGCGCGTAGTACGCGTCGCAGCAGCCGCACCCGCACCCGCAGCCGCAGCCGCCGCAGGGCAGCGCGAACAGGTTCTTGAGCGCCGCGAGGATACTTTCGCAGCAGGAGGGCGCACGGCAGCTTGCGCAGGGATCTTGACAATTACACATAAGTGAGACCTCGAAGAGAAATTGCGGCAGAACGCCGCTACTTCATCGTATGCAGCGCACGGGCGCGCAGGGCACAAAAAAACCGCCCCCTTGCGGGAGCGGCTGTATGCTGCAATTACTTTGCGTATTCCACGCTGCGGAATTCGCGAATGACGTTCACCTTGATCTGACCGGGGTATTCGAGCTCCGCCTCGATCTTCTTGGCGATGTCCTTTGCGAGGAAGAGCGCCTTTGCGTCGTCCACCTGATCGGGCTTGACGATGACGCGCACCTCTCTGCCCGCCTGGATGGCGTAGCTCTTTTCCACGCCGTGGAAGGAAGTTGCGAT
>CALVTZ010000130.1 GCA_944363255.1 uncultured Clostridia bacterium | reverse complement strand
CCAGCTGCGCGAAAAGGTGGGCGTCATGTTCGGCAATCCCGAAGTCACCCCGGGCGGCAAGGCGCTCAAATTCTACGCCTCCATCCGCATCGACGTGCGCAAGACGGATATTTTGAAGGATACCGAGGGCGTAGCGGGCAACCGCACGCGCGCAAAGGTGGTCAAAAACAAGCTCGCGCCTCCCTTCCGTCAGGCGGAGTTCGACATCATGTACGGCGAGGGCGTGTCGCAGGAGGGGTGCCTCATCGATCTGGGCGTGCAGTACGACGTCATCAAGAAGAGCGGCGCGTGGTTCAGCTATAACGAAAACAAGCTCGCAAACGGCAGAGAGAAGATGCGGCAGTTCTTAAAGGACAATCCCGAGCTTGCAAAAGAGATCGAAAACAAGATCCGCGCGGCGGCAAAGGGCAGCCCCGTGGACGAGGTGGCGGGCGCAGAGTAAGCGCCCCGCCCCAAAGGAGCGGATATGAAACATTCGTTTTTGCGCTCGGCGGCAGTCAGCCCCGCGCTCAAAGTCGCAGATCCCGCCTTCAACGCACAATGCATCGTCGAGGCGATCGAGGGGCAGGCGGCGGCGGGCACAGAGCTTCTGGTCTTTCCCGAGCTCTCCCTCTGCGGCTATACCTGCGGCGACCTTTTCTTAAACGAACGCCTGCTCAAGGGCTGCCTTTGCGCATTGGAGGCGGTCGCCCGTGCAACGGCGGGCAAGCAGATGCTCGTCTACGTGGGGCTTCCCCTTGTGGTGGCGGGCAAGCTGTACAACTGCGCCGCGGCGGTGAGCGGGGGCAGGGTGCTGGGCTTTGTGCCCAAGACCTATCTTCCCACCTACGGCGAATTTTACGAGGCGCGCCACTTTGTGAGCGGCGCGGGGCTGGACGCGAGCGTGCGCTTCATGGGCGAAGAGGTGCCCGTCGCGGGCGACCTTCTCATCGAGGACGGGGCGCACCCGCAGGTGTGCGTGGGCTGCGAGATCTGCGAAGATCTTTGGGCGGCGCACTCGCCCTCCGTGGAGCACGCGGCGCACGGGGCAACCGTCATCGTCAACCTCTCCGCCTCCAACGAGACCATCGGCAAGCGCGAATACCGCATGACGCTGCTCTCCGCGCACACGGGCAAGAATTTGTGCGCCTACGTGTATGCGGACGCGGGCATGGGGGAGAGCACCTCGGACATGGTGTTCTCGGGCAACCACTTCATCTATGAAAACGGCGCGCTGCTCAAGGAGGCGCTTCCCTTCCGCGGCGAGGGGGCGGTCGCAGAGATCGACGTGGGCTTCCTTGCAAGCGAGCGGCGGCGGCAGAACACCTTCGTGAGCAAGGCGGGGGGCAGGCGCGTTGCCGCGCGCTTTGTGGGCGAGGGGGAACTTACCCTTCGCACCGTCTCCGCCCTTCCCTTCGTGCCGCAGGGCAAGGAGCTCGAACGCCGCTGCGCGCTCATCCTCTCCATGCAGTCGGCTGCGCTCGCCCGCCGTCTCGAACACACCAAGGCAAAGGCGGCGGTCATCGGCGTCTCGGGCGGGCTGGATTCCGCGCTCGCGCTGCTCGTCACCGCGCGCGCCTTCGACCTGATCGGAAAACCGCGCGAGGAGATCATTGCCGTCACCATGCCCGGCTTCGGCACCACGCTCAAGACCAAGAACAATTCCCTCGCGCTCATGCACGCGGCGGGCTTCACCGTCAAGTCGGTGAATATCGGCGGGGGCGTCATGCGCCACTTCAAGGACATCGAACACGATCCCGAAGTGCGCGACATCACCTACGAGAACGCGCAGGCGCGCTACCGCACCATGATCCTGATGGATCTTGCAAATCAGGCGGGGGGGCTCGTCATCGGCACGGGCGATCTTTCCGAGCTCGCCCTCGGCTGGTGCACCTACAACGGCGACCACATGAGTATGTACGCCGTCAACAGCTCGGTGCCCAAGACGCTCGTCAAGTCCCTCGTCGCATACGAGGCGAAGCGCGTGGGGGGGAGAATGGAAGTGGTGCTGGGCAGCATCCTCAACACGGAGATCTCGCCCGAACTGCTCCCGCCCGACGAAGCGGGCAACATTGCGCAAAAGACGGAGGACATCGTGGGGCCGTACGAACTGCACGACTTCTTCCTCTTCCATTTCCTGCGCCGCGGCGACGGCCCTCAAAAGACGTTCGCACTCGCGCAGCGCGCCTTTGGCGAAAAGTACGACCGCGCCACCTTGAAAAAGTGGCTGGTCAACTTCTATCGCCGCTTCTTTGCCCAGCAATTCAAGCGCAACTGCGTGCCCGACGGCGTGAAGGTGGGCTCCGTCTCCCTCTCGCCGCGTGCCGATTGGAGAATGCCCTCCGACGCCTCCGCCGCGCTGTGGCTGGAAGAGGCGGAGGCGCTGTAACCAAACTTTGCATACGTATGGACAAAAAGCTCCCAAACGGGGGCTTTTTGCGTCGGAAAAGTTTTTTGAACGGTTTTTCGTTATCCGTTTGACAACCTTCCCGTCTTGTAGTATAATAAGAAAGACAAAGTCTAAAGATCTCCCGCGCGTGTTCTTGCGGGGCATTTTAAGATAAGAAAGTCAAACTAAAAAGAAGGAGGCTGTAAGTATGAACGATCTTTTCAGCCTGCTCCTTACCATGAATACCGGGTTGGCGATCGGGCTCATCGTAGTCGCGCTCGTTGTCGGCGGCGCGGCGGCGTTCGCCATCACCTGGGTTCTCCTCAAACGAATTTCCAAGAAGAAAGCGGAACAAAAGCTCGATGAAACGAGCAAGCGCGTGGAAGAGATGCTCTCCGAGGCGCGGGCAGAAGGGAAGCGGATCAAGAAGGAATCCATCTTAGAGGCAAAGGAACAGGAACTCAGAAGAAGAAACGAATTCGAGCAGGAGATGAAGGAGAAGCGCGCCGAACAGCAGCGCATCGAAGCCCGTCTCAACAAGCAGGAGGACGCCTTGGAGCGCAAGGAGAACGAGCTCGCCCGCAAGAACGAGTCGCTCGACGCGCAGAAGGCGAACCTCACGCAAAAGCTCGACGAGGTGCAAAAGAAGCAGGAGCAGGTCTCCCGCCAGCACGAACTCATGGTGGCAGAGCTCGAGCGCATTGCCCAGCTCACCAAGGAAGAGGCGAAAAAGCAGCTCACCGATGAGATCCTGGAAGAGACGCGCCACGACTGTGCCGTGCAGGTGCGCAACATCGAGCAGCAGGCAAAGGACGAGGCAGACCTCACCGCAAAGAATATCATCACGCTCGCCATTCAGCGGTGCGCGTCCGATCACGCGTCGGAGAGCACCGTATCCGTCGTGCCGCTGCCCAGCGACGACATGAAGGCGCGCATCATCGGCAGAGAGGGGCGCAACATTCGCGCCATCGAAAACGCCACGGGCATCGAACTCATCATCGACGATACGCCCGAGGTCGTCATTCTCTCCGGCTTCGATCCCGTGAGAAGGGAGATCGCCCGCCTCACGCTCGAGCGCCTCATTCAGGACGGCCGCATCCACCCCGCCCGCATCGAGGAGACGGTGGAAAAGGTGACCAAGGAGCTCGATCAGCAGATCAAGGCTGCGGGCGAGAACGCCATGTTCGAAGTGGGCATCTTCGGGCTGCATCCCGAGATCATCAAGCTCATCGGTCGGCTCAAATTCCGCACGAGCTACGGGCAGAACGTCTACCGCCACTCCATTGAAGTCGCGAACCTCGCGGGGCTCATGGCGCAGGAGCTGGGGCTGGACGTCAACTTCGCAAAGCGCGCGGGACTGCTGCACGACATCGGCAAGGCGGTCGATCACG
>CALVTZ010000129.1 GCA_944363255.1 uncultured Clostridia bacterium | reverse complement strand
GTGATGGACGTGATCTGCATATTACGCCCCGCTCCACGTGCGGTTTGCCTTGAACCACTCCGTATCTTTGAGAATGGTCGTGTTGTTGGAACAGTACAGTTTGAGCGACTTTTCCGCATCCGCCTCGCCCTTGCCGAAGTAGAACACGATGTCGCCGTTCATCTGCTGATAGCTGTCGTTGACTTCGTCCCACATGATGGTGACGTAGATCTTCTCCGTGTGCTTGGCGGCGCGGTCGATAAACGCCTGCGTGGGAAAGACGTTCTCCGGCTTGGCGCCGTACTGATTGTGCCCTGCGCAGCAGCAAACTGCGATATATTCGGGGCGAATGGCGTTGAGTAGCGCGTCGTTCGAGGACGTCTTGCTGCCGTGGTGCCCCGCCTTGTAGAGCACGCATTGGGGAAGGGTGTTGCTTGCAACAAGCGATTCCTCCCCCTCCTTTTCAAGGTCGCCCGTGAAGAGGTAGTTGTTCTGCTTATCCCCCAAATTTTGGGTGAGCAGCATACAGACGGAGTGGTTGTTGTTGTCGCCGGACACCTCATCATAGAACTTCTGATAGAGAATGTTCATGGAGATGGTCTGTGCCTCGTCCAGATAGTAGGTGCGCTGCGCGCCCTCCTCGTTGTTCCAGCACTGCGAGCCCGTGTAGGCGACCGCCCCCTTGGATACCGCGTAATCTACGGCGGTGCGGTAGTCTTTGCACAGCTGCGTTTCCGACGTGACGTGATCGAACTGAATGATGGTGCCGATCGCATAGGAATACAAGATCCCCGTATAAGTATCACCATTCTTGTTGCCCACCATTCCCGCAATGTGGTCGCTGTCCGAATGGGTGGCGATGACATATTCAAGTTTGCCGTCCGTGCAGTATTCTGTGAGATAGTCCTTGATCTCGTTCGTGTTCGACTTGTTGGGCCCTGCGTCGATGAGCACTTCGGTATTGCCCACCTTGATGAGTGCGGCGTCGCCGCTCGCCTTGACTGCGGGCGCAATAAAGTGAATGGAGAGATCTGCCGAGGTGATCTCGGTGAGATTGCCCTCGCCCACTTCGCTGCCGGGCTTGTTGTGCTCCTGCTTCTTATAGATGAGGAAGTAGTAGCACGCCCCCGCAACGATGGCGAGGATGAGCACGATGATGACGATGGTGAAAAATACTTTGGGGTTCTTGCGCGCCGCCTTCTCCGCCGCGCGCTGCGCCCGTGATCTTCTTGCCATAAAACCTCCTTATTGAATGAGTCCGAAGGCGGAAGCGATCGCAACGACCGCCTCGTCAATGTTGTGCAAAAACTTGTTGAGCGCCGTCTGCGCGCCCCTGTCGATGACGCCTTCCTCGGTGGTGCGCAGCACCTTTACGATCATGTCGAAGTTGCCGTAGATGACGCGGCAATCGTCCTCGATGGCGGTGAGCGCGGGCTCCTTGCTGCCGTGCTGAATGCGATACATCTCCTTGATCGCCCCGTTCATCTCTGTGAACAGCGCGACGTTGCCGCTTGTGAACAGCTCCTTCATGGTGGCGTTCAGCCGCACGAGCTGTTCGGAAAATCGTTGTACTTCCTGCATTATAACTCCACTCCGTTTTGTTTGAGAAGGACGCGCGCGCTCTCCACGCTGTCCACGCCCGTTGCATTTTTGATGGGCGCAAACTCGCGCTCGCGCTCCACTTCAAAGGGCAGACAATCACCCATGAGCCGCACCATATCCAAAATGAGCGTCTCGTACTTGAAGGCGTTTTCCGCCGCAGGGATCTGCTGCTCGCCGCGCTCGTTCAGGCACACGACCTTCTTTTTTGCAATGTGTACGGGAAGCTGCTTTGCAACGATGCGCTCCAGCTCCTCCACGTGGAAGAGATAGTTTAAGATCACCCCGCAGCCGTACAGCAGTTCCCCCTCCTCGTCGCGCGCGTTCGCCATCTCCTTGGAGAGCTCGTAATACTCGATGACGTAGGGCTTGCCGTCCTTGCGGCAGAGCACGCCCACGCGCTCTTCGGGATACGCCTTGCGCACCACCTTCGCCCCGCAGGACGCGCCGCTCAAAATGGTCGCCCCGATAAAGGCGGGATCTGCCATCTTCTGCAAGACGTTGTCCACGGCGAATACGTTGAACCACGTTACCCCGCGCGCCTTGAGCGAAGGGAGCAGCCCCGCACGCAGAAGGGAGGCGTACCAGCCGCCGTTCCCGTTGGGCGAGAGCGCGAGCTTGCCCTTCTCCTCCAGCAAGATCTTGCCGTCAAAGTCGGTCGCGGGCGCCATGTCCTGCACGAAGAAGCTGATATCCTCCTTGGGATAGCCGAAGTAGTCGTGTTCGGCAAAAAAGGCGCGCGTCTCACGATCGTTCTTGTCGCTCGTCATCACGAGCAGCGGAACGCGCCCCCCGCAGCGCTCGCACACACCTTGCAGCGTGCGGACGAGCAGTTCAAAGATATACACGGGGCGGGTGAGCCCGATGTCAAACGCACCCTTGGGCGCGGACGAGCCGAGGCGGGTGCCCTGCCCGCCCGCGAGCACGACGGCAGCAACTTCCCCGCGGCGAATGGCTTCCCGCCCAACCTCTTCGAACTCCTGCCTGCGCGCCGCGATCTCGCTCAGCCGCAGCGCGCGGATGGGCGAAATTTCCCCCGCGTCCTGCGCCGCCGTATGCGATGAAAAGACAGACCAATCGACGCGCCCGATCTCCTCGAGCAGCGCCGCCTGTTGCGCCGCGTTCAGTTCATCATAATATCGTAAGAGCTGCGCCTGCCCCTTCTCTTCGAGCAGCGCGCGCACCGTTTGATACTTCACGCATTCTTCCTCCGTTTGAAAGATTCCCCTATATGATATTATAAAAAATTTTGGCGAAAATGTCAATGGTGCGCCGCTTCTTTTTGCAAGAGGAAGGCGCCCGCGCGATAGAGCTGTTCCGCGCCCTCATCGGGATATACGCCCGCGTGAAAGGGCGTGCCCTGCGGCTGCGTCCCGCGCGGCAAAAGGCGAAGCGTTTCGCCCTCGAAGGCGTACGGCTCCTGCGTGTATGCCCGCTCGAGGCGATAGCCCTGAAGGGGCACGCAGATCTCCGCCTGCGCATTGAGCGCGTGCACGAACACGAGCAGCTTCTCCCCCAGCGCCTTCTTGTAGATCTGCCTGCCCAAGGGCGCGCGGTAGTATTCGATGTCGCAGTCGATGTCCACGATGTCGCCGTCGCGCACGATGTCCTTGACGGCGCGGTAAAAGTCCAGCCCCTCCTGCAACAGGCGCACCTTGTCGGGCGGCATATTCAGCACATCTCCCGAGAGGCACACCCGCCCCAGCATGGCAGCCGTGAGCGAATAGACGGTGCGGCTGGGCGTATCGTTCTGCCGCAGCACCGCCCAGATCTGCGCCTGCTGCGCGGGAATGACGCGGGTGACGTTCGCCGCCACGAAGGGGATCTCCGCACACTCATGCGCGTCCGAGAAGGAGCACATGGAGACCATGCTCATACGCTTGGGCTCGATGCGGCTTCCGCCCGAGGAACAGTTTTCAATGACGAGATCGGGCAGGGCGCGCCTGAGTTTGGAAAGCCAGCCGAGGCTGCACTCCGCCACCTGTCTGCCCCCTTCGCCCAAGCTCTCCGCGCCGTCGCAGCCCATGCCGTAGGTGTCGTTGTAGTCGATCTTGATATAGCCGAAGTCGTTCTCCTGCAAAAAGTCGATCATGCGCGCGTTCAGGTACTCCTCCACTTCCCGCTTGCGCAGATCGAGGAAGCGGCGGTTCTTGCTCGTGATCGTCGCGCCCTCCCGCGTGAGCATGAGTTCCTCCTTGTAGAAGGTCTCGGAATCCCGCCCCGCGACTTCGAACTCAAACCAGATGCCGGGGCGCATCCC
>CALVTZ010000128.1 GCA_944363255.1 uncultured Clostridia bacterium | reverse complement strand
CGGCGAGACGCTCTCCCGCTACAACGTGGGCGAACTGCTCACCACCATGCACCGCGACACCATCGTATTCAAAGAGTTCTATTCGCGCATGAGCATGAACGTGTTCGATTCGCTGTGCGTCATCGGCATCTCCGTTGCCGTGCTCACCTCCTTCGACTACCGCCTGCTCTTTTTGCCCATTGCCGTCTCCCTGTGCTCTGCGGCGGCGCTCGCGCGCTATCTCTACCTCGCGCGCAAGCTCTTCCGCGCCATTCGTGAGAGCTATTCGCAGCTCAACCTCACCGTGCAGGAGAACGTGAGTGCAGTGCGCATCGTGCGCTCCTTCGCGGGGGAGGAGACGGAGATGAAGAAGTTCGACGCGGACAACGCGCGCGTGCTCGAACTCAACAACCGCCAAGTCGAACTCTCCGCAAAGTACAACTCCATCTTCATGACCTTTCAGCAGATCGGCTATGTGGGAACGGTGATCATCGCCGTGCTGCTCGTCTTGAGCGGCAACATTTACCTGGGCGCGCTCACGGCGGCGACCACCTACGCGACCAAGATCATCGCGCACATTCGCCAGCTCTCGCGCACCTGCTTCATGATGCAAAATCAGCTCGTCTCGGGGGGAAGGCTCATGCACTTCTTGCAGCAGGAGAGCGCCATTCCAGACGTACCCTCCGCGCGCGTCGTCTCGCGCGAGCCGCACCTCGCCCTGCACGACGTCAGCCTCACGCTGGGCGAAAAGCCCATCTTAAAGCACATCGACCTCGACATTCCCTACGGCAAGAAGGTGGGCGTGATGGGGGGCACGGGCAGCGGCAAGTCCGTTTTGCTCAAATCGCTCGCCCGCGTGTACGACGTGACGGCGGGCAAGATCACCCTCGACGGGGTGGACGTGCGCGACTATCCCTTGGAGGGATTGCGCACGGAATTTGCATACGTATTTCAAGATGTGTTCCTATTCTCCAACACGGTGGACGCGAACATCGCCTTTGCCCGCCCAGACTGTGACGAGGAGAGCGTGTTCTCGGCAGCCGAGACAGCGCAGGCGGCGCGCTTCATCGAAAAGCTCGAAGAGGGCTACGAGACGATCGTGGGCGAACGGGGGCTGGGGCTCTCGGGCGGACAGAAGCAGCGCGTCTCCATTGCGCGCGCCCTGCTCGCGGGCGCGCCCGTGCTCATTCTCGACGATGCCTCCTCCGCGCTGGACATGGCAACGGAGCGCAGGCTGCTCAAGGCGGTGAAGGAGAGCGCGCCCAACAGCACGCTCATCATCGCGGCGCACCGCGTCGCCTCCGTAATGGACTGCGACGAGATCGTCTATCTGCGCGACGGGGAGATCGTGGAGCGGGGCACGGCGGAGGAGCTCATCGCTAAGGACGGGGCGTTCGCCGCCATCTACCGCCTGCAGACCGAGGACGGCCAGCTGGACGATTCCTCTTACGGGAGGGAAGAGGCATGAAGCGCAATACCTACTACATGGACGAAGTCGTCAAGACGGACAAGGTGGATATTCGCTACTTAAAGCGCATCCTCTCCCGTATCCTGCCCTATAAGAAGGCATTCCTCATCGCATTTGCGCTGCTTGTCGTCTCCTCGGCTGCGGCGCTGCTGCCCCCCGTCATCATTCGCGCCATCGTGAACGAAGTCATTCCCGCAGAGGAGGGGCGGACGCGCCTTCTCGCCCTCTACACGGCGGGGCTGGGCGTCTTGGGGCTGCTCACCGCCATCCTTCCCTACTTTTACAGCAAGATCATGGGGCGGCTGGGGAACAAGATCGTCTCCGAAGTGCGCCGCGAGATCTTCTTCCACTTGCAGGAGCTGCCCTTCGACTACTACGACACCCGTCCCGCGGGCAAGATCTCCATTCGCGTCACCGACTATGTCAACGAACTTGCCGACTTCTTCACCGACTATCTGCTCAACTTCATCGTCGATATTTTGAAGCTGTTCGTGGCAACGGTGTTCATGCTCGTCATGAGCCCGCTGCTCACCGCCATCGTGTATGCGGCGGTCATTCCGCTCACCATCAGCGTCTTTCTCATCAAGCGCTCGGTGCGCAGGCTGTTCCGCCACCACAGGGCGAAGAACTCCAACCGCAACGCCTTCATCGTCGAGTCCATCATGGGCGAGAAGGTGATCAAGAACTACAACCGCAGCGCGTACAACAAGGAAGTGTATCTTGACTTGCAGGATTCCTGCGCCAAGACGTGGCTGAAGATCGTGCGCCGCAACGAGCTGCTCGCGCCCGTCTCCGAACTCTTCTGGAACTTGGGCACGCTCGCCATCTACGCGGTGGCGCTCTCCCTCATTCTGGGCGGAAGCACCGCCATGGCGGGCACGGTCATCGCCTTCATGCTGTACATGGGCTTTTGCTCCGAACCGCTGCTGCAGATCTCCGTCGTCTTTCAACAGCTCTCGCAGGTGTCCTCCAACCTGGAGCGCATCTACGAGACCATCGATACGCCCGCGGGCATTGCGAACGCAAGTGACGCGGTGACGCTCGAGGGGGTGGAAGGGCGCGTCGACTACAACGACGTTACCTTCTGCTACGACGAGGGCGTGAACATTCTCGAGCACTTCGATCTGCACGTGCGCGCGGGGGAGAAGATCGCCCTCGTGGGGCCCACGGGCGCGGGCAAGACCACCGTCATCAACCTGCTCACCCGCTTCTACGACGTGAAGGAGGGGAGCGTGTGCGTGGACGGAAAGGACGTGCGCGCGGTCACGCTGCACTCGCTGCGCAAGGAGATCGGCGTGCTCATGCAGGAGCCATTCATCTTCAAGGGCAGCATCCTCGACAACATTCGCTACGGCACGCCCGAGGCGACGGACGAGGCGTGCATTGCGGCGGCGGAAAAGATCTATGCAGACCGCGTGGCGGCGCGCTTCCCCGATGGCTACAACGCGCAGCTGGGCGAGCGGGGAGAGGGGCTCTCGGCGGGCGAACGGCAGCTCATCTCCTTCGCGCGCATCGTGCTCAAAAACCCGCGCATCGTCATTCTGGACGAGGCGACAAGCTCCATCGACTCGGAGACGGAGCTGCTCATCCAGGGGGCGCTGGACACCATTCTCGCGGGCAAGACGGCGTTCATCGTGGCGCACCGCCTCTCCACCATCCGCAAGGCAGACCGCATCCTCTACATTGCGGACAAGGGCATTGCGGAGGAGGGCTCGCACGAGCAGCTCATGCAGGCGAAGGGCAGATATTATCAGCTCAACGTGCGCAAGTAATTTGACATTTTGCGCAAGATACAATATAATAAGAGAGGCGGGGCAGAGCGCTCCGTCTCTTTTCACCATCGAGAGGTATTATATGGCAGAAAATTGTACACACGATTGTTCCACCTGCTCCAGCAGCTGTTCCTCGCGGGACAAGGCGTCCTTCGTCAAGCCTCTGCATGAGGGCGCAAGCGTAAAAAAGACCATCGCCGTCGCAAGCGGAAAGGGGGGCGTGGGCAAGTCCATGGTCACCTCGCTGCTCGCCGTGCGCGCCATGGCGCGCGGAATGCGCACCGCCGTGCTGGACGCAGACATCACGGGTCCCTCCATTCCCAAGGCGTTCGGCGCAAAGCTGCACGCCACGGGCGACGAGGGCGTCATCTATCCCGTTCGCACCATGAGCGGGCTGCAACTCATGTCCATGAACTCCCTGTTGGAGCATGACGACGATCCCGTCGTGTGGCGCGGCAGCCTCATCGCGGGGGCGGCGGTGCAGTTCTGGACGGACGTGCTCTGGGAGGACGTGGATATCATGTTCATCGATATGCCCCCCGGAACGGGCGACGTGCCGCTCTCCGTCTTTCAGAGCATCCCTTTGAGCGGCATCATCATCGTCACCCCGCCGCAGGATCTCGTGGAGATGAGCG
>CALVTZ010000127.1 GCA_944363255.1 uncultured Clostridia bacterium | reverse complement strand
GCGTGGGCGAGGACGGCCCTACGCATGAGCCCGTCGAACAGCTCATCGCGCTGCGCTCCATCCCCAACATGAAGGTGTATCGTCCCGCAGACGGCAAGGAGACGGCGGCGGCGTGGATCTCCGCCCTCACGGGAACGGCGCCCACCGCGCTTGTGCTCACCCGCCAGAATCTCCCCCAATACGAGGCAAGCGGACTTGCCGCGCTCAAGGGCGGCTATGTGTTGGAGGACTGCGAGGGCACGCCCGACGTTCTGCTCATTGCGAGCGGTTCAGAAGTCGAGCAGTGCGTGGGCGCAAAGGCAGAGCTTTCCAAGGAAGGCATCAAGGCACGCGTCATCTCCATGCCCTGCTTCGAGGAGTTTGAGAAGCAGAGCGAGGAATACAAGGAGAGCGTCATGCCCAAGGCGGTCAAGGCGCGCGTGTGCGTAGAGGCGGGCTCCCCCTACAGCTGGTACAAGTACGCGGGCGACAAGGGCGAGATCATCTCCATGTCCACCTTCGGCGCGAGCGGCCCTGCTCCCCTGCTCTTCAAGCAGTTCGGCTTCACCGTGGAGAACGTCGTGGAGAAGGCAAAGAAATCTCTTGCAAAATAATCGTTTGACAGGCGGCGCGGCGAAAGCCGCGCCGTTTTTTAAGTAAGGAGGCTATTATGGATCTTGAACAATTGGAACAACTCTTCCTGCACCGCCAGAGCACGCGCGAGTTCTCTTCCCGCCCCGTGCCCGATGAATTGGTGGAGCGCATCTGCTCGCTCGCGCTGCTCGCCCCTTCCGCCTGTAACGCGCAGCCGTGGAAGCTCGTCGCCGTCAAGGGCGAGCGCAAGAACAAGGTGGCAAAGGGCTTGCAAGACCTTGGCATGAACAAGTTCGCGACCGACGCGCCCGTGCTCATCGCCATCGTGGAGGCGAAGGGCAACCTCTCCGCCACCGTCGGCTCGCGCTTCAAGGACAACGACTTCACGCACAACGACATCGGCATTTTGACGGCGCACCTCGTTTTGGCGGCGGACGCGGCGGGGCTCTCCACCTGCATCCTGGGCTGGCGCAACGAGGAAAAGCTGCGCGCTCCCCTCGGGCTTGGCGAAAAGGAGCGCATTCCCACCGTTGTCGCGCTGGGCTATGCGGCGGAGGACTACCCCATTCGCCCCAAGAAGCGCAAACCGCTTGAGGAGAAGTTCACCTTCCTCCCCGATGAGGCGTAATTACTTTTTGTCGAAATTTGTGAAATCTGCTTGACATTCAAATTATTCAGAAGTACAATAGTAGAAAATATTTTGAGGTGAGAATATATTTTGTCCCCGTTGTGGAAGGAAATTGGATGATAACATCCGCTTCTGCCCCGGGTGCGGCGCCAGCATCAATGGCACGCCCAACCCCAGCCAGCAGCCCAACTACCAATACCCCAACTATCCGCAGGCGCAGCCGCAGCAGCATCCCTACTATCAGCAGCAACCCGCCGCACAGAGCACCACGAATTCGATCGCGATCGTTGGATTTATCTTTTCCTTCTTCGTGGCGATCGTCGGGCTCATCTGCTCCATCATCGGTCTGAGTAAGTCCAAGGAGCTGAATGGCTCGGGCAGAGGGCTTGCCATTGCCGGCATCATCATTTCCGCAGTTTCCATGGTACTTTCGCTCGTCATTTCTATCGTGATCATAAACAATGCGGAATATTACTTCAACTACTACTATTAAATTACAAGGGCGTCCAAGCGGACGCCCTTTCTCATTGATAAATGGATGAAGTTTGAACGCCCGCCGCAAGTTTGCGGCGGGCGTATCTGTTACTTGGTCATTCCCTTTCTTTTGCGGATCTCAGAGACGAGCTTTTCATATCCCCTGTCGCTCGGCTTGTAGTAATCGCGATCTTTGAGGCTGTCGGGCAGGTACTGCTGCCTCACCCAGCCGCCGAAGTTGTGCGGATAGAGATATTTCCCGCTCTCCGCCTTCATCTCCTTGCTGCCGTACGAATTGTCGCGCAGGTACTTGGGCACGTCGTCGTCCGAAGCGGTGCGCGCGTCCTTCTGCGCCGCCCACATCGCCTGCGCCGTCGCAACGCTCTTTTCCGCCTCGCAAACGTACACGATCGCCTCGGCAAGGGGCAAAAATCCCTCCGGCGCGCCCATGTTCTGGAATGCCGTGAGCGCGGAAGTCGCCACCACGAGCGCATTGGGATCTGCCATGCCCACGTCCTCTGCGGAGTGCGCAATGACGCGGCGGAAGATGAGGATGGGATCGCATCCCCCCTCGATGAGGCGGAAGGCGTAATAGAGCGCCGCGGTGGAATCGCTGCCGCGCAGCGACTTGCAGAACGCGGAGAGAATGTCGTAGTAGAGATCCTCGTTGTAGGAGAGCGCCTTGCGCTGAATGGACTGTTCTGCGTCCTTGAGCGTGACAACGATCTTCCCCTCCGCCGTGGGCGGCGTGGTGAGCACGGCAAGCTCCAAGGCATTGTATGCGGTGCGGAGGTCGCCCCCCGCGCTCTCCGCAAGATGATCGACCGCCGCGTCCTCCACCTGCGTATCGTACTTGCCCAGCCCCTTGCGCTTATCCGAAAGCGCACGCAGGAGCGCGCCCTTGATCTCCGCCGTGGTGAGGGGCAGGAATTCAAACACGCGGCAGCGGGAGACGATAGCGGGCGTCATGGAGGCATAGGGATTCTCCGTCGTCGAACCGATGAAGAGGATGGTGCCCTGTTCGATGGCGGGCAACAGCGAATCGGACTGCGTCTTGTTGAAGCGGTGGCACTCGTCGAGCAGCAGATAGGTGCGCTTGCCGAACATCTTCAGGTTGTTGCGCGCCTGATCGACCGCCTTCTTCACGTCTGCCACGCCCGCGTTGACGGCGTTGAGCTTGATAAACTCGCCGTTCGTCTGCGCGGCGATGATATTGGCGAGCGTCGTCTTGCCGCAGCCTGGCGGCCCCCAGAAGATGCAGCTTCCCAGCCTGTCGAGCGCAATGGCGCGGCGCAGGAGCGAACCCTCGGAGACGATATGACTCTGCCCCACGAAATCCTTCATCGTGGAGGCGCGCATGCGTTCTGCAAGCGGCTTTGCCTGCTCTTCGTTGTCGTTAAAATCAAAGAGATCCATATAAGAATATTTTCCCGTTCTCTCCCCGTACATTGTAGGGATGAGGTTTGTACGAAAATTCATGCGCGGCGGGGCTGCGCTCTTCACCCTGCTCGCCATCCTGCTCTTTCTCGCCTTTCCCGCGCGCTATGCAAAGAGCGTTGCGCGGGGCGTCGATCTGTGGGCGGTGAGCGTCCTGCCCGCGACCTTCCCCTTTCTCTTTTTGACGGCGCTCTTTCGCAGTCAGCCCCTCTATCCCCGCCTGCTGCGCGCGCTCACCCCCGCTGCGGGAAAGCTCTTTCGCATTTCGGGCGCGGGCGGGTGCGCCGCGCTCCTCTCCCTGCTCTCGGGCTATCCCGTGGGCGCCAAGACGGTGTACGAATTGTACGCGCGGCGGGAGATCGCAAGCGAGGAAGTCTTTCGCGTTTCTGCGCTCGCAACGACGAGCGGGCCCATGTTTGTGGTGGGCGTGGTGGGCTGTCATATTTTGAAAAGCGGCAAACTCGGCTGGCTCATCTTCGCCGCGCACCTAATCTCCGTCGCGCTCGTCGCACTCCTGCTCCGCCTCTTTGCAAGAGGAACTGTGCGCAGCATTGCGCCGCCACCTGCAACGGAGCGAAAGGATCTGTTTGCGATTCTAGGTGAGAGCGTGCTCTCCGTGCTGTGCGTGGGCGGTGCAATCGCGCTCTTTTCCGCGTTTTCGCAAATGCTTGCGGACGCGCTCGCCCTCGCCACCCCCGCCGACGTCACGCCGCTGTTGGGACTTGTAGAGATGACGGCGGGCTGCAACGGGGTGAAGTCGCTTCCCCCGCCCCTTGCGGCGGCACTCTGCGCCTTCTTTATCACCTTTGGCGGCGCGTGCGTATT
>CALVTZ010000126.1 GCA_944363255.1 uncultured Clostridia bacterium | reverse complement strand
TGCGGCGCGATCGGGCAAGAGTACGTGGGGAAAAGTTGAAAATTATTTACACAATATTGTGAAAATGACACTTTAAGCGCTCACTCAAAAATTTCATAAAAAGTAGTTGACACGGGGGGGTACGGTGCTATAATTTGGGCGTAACTTAGAATGAACCTCTATGCCGTGCACGAAGGTTTGGGGCAATTTGAGGGCATTTTTAAGCAAAGCAGACCGTTCCGAACAACTCAGCCGTATTTCATCGCGACGATAAGTAAGACAGTTTGCGTTCGTACAAGCAGACGTTTTTTGTGAGAAACGTTGTGAATTTGAAACATCAGGCGGAGATCGTTGCTCGGCACAGCCGAGTCCCGTTGCGGCGGGAAATGCGAACGGTTTCCGCCTGTTTTGTATATTATGGGAGGGCTTTTTTGAGTACCGTGCAAACGCAACCGGATGAAGGTATGCCGGAGGAAAACAGCGAGAAGAGCGGGGAGGTTACCCCCAAGCGCAGCAAGCGGCGCGCCTTCAAGATCGCAGGCTATGTGGCGCTTGGCATTGCGGCGGCGCTGCTCGTCATCGTTCTGGCACTCAATTTGACCATCACCATAAAGGGGAGCGTCAATCAAGACGTTCCACCCGATCTGTTCGGCACCGCGCCCATGGCTGTCACGACAGACAGTATGGAGGGCGAGGAAGAGGACTCCTTCGGCGAGGGCGCGCTCATCTTCGTGCGCCTCCTGGACGACGAGGGGCGGCAGCAGCTTGAAGCGTGGGACATCGTCACCTACCGCCACGAAAAGACCTTCGTCACCCACCGCATCATCGGCGTGAACAGGGTGGACGGGAAGATCGTCTCCGTCACCACCAAGGGGGACAACCGCACGGACAGCGACGGCGCCATTCCCATCGAAAACGTCATCGGCAGGTACACGGGCAAGATGGAGGGCATAGGCTCCTTCGTCATGTTCCTGCAATCGCCCACGGGCATCATCGTGTGCATCGGCGTGCCCATCGCGCTGTTCATCGTCATCGATACGCTGCGCATCACCCTGTACAATCGCAAGGTGCGCGCTCGGATAAAGGCGGAGGAAGCTGCTCGGGCGGAGCAGACCGCGCAAGACGGGGACGGGCAAGAGAAAACGGACAACGAATAATGCGCTGCATTGTTGTTGATAAAGAGAGTAAAAAAAATAGTTGAGGTGTTACAAATGAAAAAACATGGTGTTGTTTCTAAGTTGTTCCTTGCGCTGCTTGCGCTTGTGCTCATCAGCTTCTGCTTCCTTGGGCTCACGTTCGCGCGCTACACGAGCTCGGGTTCGGGCGACACGACCGCGACCATCGCAAAGTGGGATATCCAGGATAGCACGAGCGGCAATCTCGAGAAGAGCATCACGGGCATCGCTCCCAAAAACGAAGTTTATCAGGGCACGAGTGAAGCTGTTGCTCCCACCGCAAGAACGATTACTGTCAAGCAGGAGATCGCGCAGATCACGAACGGCGGTAAGATCGACGCGGACATCACGTTCACTGTGAGCGATTTCCAGATCAATATTTCCGGCAGCTACGGTAGCGGTCTCTCGCTTACCTCGGCTGGTGTTGTTCAAGGCGATGGCGCTTCTTCCGCGCAGATCGCACGCCTCTTCAAGATCTCTTATGAGTATAAGATCGATAGCGGTAGCGAAACGGCTCTTGTGAGCGGTACGCCCATCGACCTTGCGCAGGGCAAGAAGATCACGGTCTATGCGTGCGTTACGTGGACTTCCGATGACGTGGAGAGCTTTACGGCGGCGGGCACAGCGTCCATTTCCAGTAATGAGGACAAGCACAAGGCTGCGGCTCTGCTTGCGGATGCGATCGACAACTGGGCGGGCAAGAACGTTACCAGCCTTACCTGCAAGCTGTCCTACGTCGCACTTCAGTCTGCTGAATAATCACAGGAGCACATTACAGATTATCTCATATCAGGCGCGCCGCGGTTTATCTTCCACGGCGCAATGAGGAATACCTTTATGGATGATCAAAGGGATAATTTCTCCTCGGAGGAGAAGGATACGGAGCGGGCGGCGGCAAGCTGCCCGCCTCCTGCTAATACGCGCGCGCGCAAGAGCGTGCGCCTGCCCGCGCGCGCACGCATCAATGACGGAGAGGGCAAGCAGATCGGCACGCTCAAGAGCGGCGTTTGGTACGATGAGCAGGGCGAAAAGGTGGGGGAATTCCTCTATGAAGAGGAGGGCTGGAAGTTAAACAGTGCCCGCCACGGCGACTGCTATCTGGACGGAAACGAGAATATCTTCACCACGGACGAGCGGTACGTCGCAAGCCTCAACAGGCTGCCCCGCACCCTCGTTGCGGCGTGCATTGCGGCGATCGTCACCCTGCTTGCAGCCTTTATCGCGCTGCTCGCGGTGTACTTCTCGCAGCCCCGCACCGTCCCGCGCGACGACTACGCGCCCACCCTCTTTCTCACGGGCACGGACGGCAGCAAGTGGGAGGAGACGGAGAATCTGCCCATCTTCTTCAACGATCGCTTCGGCGACAGCATCATCGCGCCCGGCATGAGCGGGAGCTACTTCTTCCGCTTTGAAAATGCCAATGCAGACGCGCTCGAATACAGCCTCGCCTTTGCAGAGGGCAACGAGTACGGCATCGAGCTGTGCTATCGCCTCAAGCGGGACGGCGCGTACGTTTCGGGCGGCGCAGGGGAGGAGGGCTACCTTCGCCCGAACGAGCTGGGCGTCACGGGGCTCACCATCGAGGCGCGCTCGGCTGCGCTCTTTGAGCTCGAATGGTTTTGGCGGCACAACGACGCGGTGGACACGGCGGCGGGGGAGAGCGGCGGAACGTACACCTTCTCCATCACGCTCACCGCGCAGGTCAAGTGATGGACGGCAAGCAAACGGAGGGGGCGAAGCAGCCCTCCAAGCGCGCAAGGGCGGCAAAGATCGTGCGCATCACCGTGCGCACCCTGCTCATCGCGCTCGTGGGCATCATGCTCGTGTACAACGCGTATATGCTCATATATCCATTTTAACCTCCTTTACGCAGGGACAAAATACATCATGCTCGTGTACAACGCGTATATGCTCATCGCCCGCTTCGCCTTCGGCAACGAAATGCCCACGGTGTTCGGCTATGCGGGGGCGACGGTGCAAACGGGCAGCATGGAGCCCGAGATCGGCAAGGGCGACTTCGTCGTCATGAAGCGGCAAGAGCGCTACGAGATCGGGGAAGTCATCACCTATTACAGCCCGCAGGAGGACCGCTATATCACGCACCGCATTGTGGGCGTGAGCGAGGCGGGGTACATCACCCGCGGCGACAACAACGGGGGGAGCGACGATCCCTTCCCCGCTGCGTTCGACAACGTGGTGGGCAAGGTGGTAAACGTACTTCCCAACGTCGGCAAATTCATTCAATTCATGCAGAGCCCCGCGGGGCTGTGCTGTGTGGCGGCGGGCGGCATCATCCTGTGGCTCGTCGTAGACCTGTTGACGGGTACATTTCGCAATCGTAAGAAGGAAGACAAACAAGAAGATGAAGGAAAAGACTAAACAATATCCCATTTTCATATATCTTGTCTGCCTGCTGCTGGTGAGCGTGCTCTTCACGAGCGTGACCTTTTCACGCTATACCGCCTCCAAGAGCGGGGAAGTGTCGCTTCCCATCGGACAGTTTATTTACTCCTACGAGATCGGGGACATTCCCTCGACCTCTTTCTCCAATGCCGATTATTGGCTGGATTCGAGCGGGGTACAGCGCCCCATGAACACGCCGCACACCATCAACTTCACGTTGAAGAACTATGAGAGCGCCCCCTCGGGCGAGGCGCAGCGCATCAGCGGCGTGCCCCTGCAGGGCACTTTGCGCTTCTACGCGCCTGCGGAATTTGCGGGAAACCTCGCCGTGCAGGTCATCGAGATCGAGGCGGGCGGCGCGCTCGTGCCCTGTTCTCCGCAGTACGTTCTCGGCAATCTCAT
>CALVTZ010000125.1 GCA_944363255.1 uncultured Clostridia bacterium | reverse complement strand
GTCCACGCAAAAAACCTTGCTTGCACCCTGCTGCAACAGGCAATGCGTAAAGCCGCCCGTGCTCGCGCCGATGTCGGCAAAGACCTTCCCCGCAACTTGTGCGGAAAAAGCGCGCAACCCGCGCTTCAGCTTGTAGCCCCCTTCGGAGACAAAGGCGGGTGCAGAAGAGAGCAGGGTGAACTCCTCCTCGCCCGTCACCTCCGCCTTGTACGAAAGCGGCTTTCCATTTAATAATACGAGCCCGCGCTCGAGCTGCTCCCGCGCCTTGGAGCGCGAACCGAACTGTTCTGCAAAATACTTATCCGCGCGCATGATGCTCCCTTACGGCGCGCACGAGCGCCTCCGCACTCACGCCGAACTCCTCTGCGAGCGCGCCCGGCTCGCCGTGTGGGATAAACAGATCGGGATAGCCGATGTTGACGAGCGTCTTGTTGCTGTTGAGGTAAAACTTGTTTACGGCGTCACCCAGCCCGCCGCGCACCACGTTGTCCTCCACCGTGATGACGACGCGCTCCCTGCGTTCAGACAAGAATTGTATATCCAAAGGCTTTACAAACCGCGCATTGACGAGGGTGAAGTCCGCCTCGCCGCCGAGCATTTCGCGCGCCTTTTCTGCGAGTTTGATGGCGCGTTCCCCTGCCGCAAGCACAATTATGTCTGACACAGTACTATGTAAAACTTCAAATTTTCCAATTTCGACGGGCGCAACTACCCCTTCCTGCCCTGCACGCGGGTAGCGAATGGCGAGCGGCGCATTGTAATTGACGCTGGCGCGCAGCATGGCGCGCATCTCCCCGATGTCCTTGGGAATGGCGATCGCAAGCTGCGGAATGAGCGAGAGATAGGAAAGATCGAAGACGCCCTGATGCGTCTCCCCGTCCGTTCCCGTGATCCCCGCCCTGTCGATGCAAAAGGTCACGGGCAAATTTTGCCCGCAAACGTCGTGGATGACTTCGTCGAAGGCGCGCTGTAAAAAGGTGGAGTAGATCGCATAGTACGGCTTCATCCCCCCTGCCGCCATCGCAGCGCACAGCACGGCGGCGTGTTCTTCGCAGATGCCCACGTCAAAGGCGCGTTCGGGATATTGCGCGAAGAAGGGGCGTAGCCCAAGGCTGTCCGTCATGGCAGCCGTCACCGCAACGATGCGCCCGTCCTCCTTTGCAAGCGCGCATAGCTCCTCGCCCAATGCGGCGGAATACTCCTTGCCCGCGCTGCTCGGCGACACGCCGTGCGTCTCCACGGGCGCACTCTCGCAGAAGGGATGTCCCTGCCCCTTTCTGGTGACGACGTGCAGCAGCACACTCCCCCCTTTGAGTTTTTGCTTCGCCTCCTCAAAGGCGGGCAACAGCTCTTCCAGAGAGTTGCCGTTGTAAATGCCCATATAGGTGAGCCCGTACCGCTCGAACAGCTTCACGTCCTCCGCGTCAAAGCCCGCGCGCAGCTCTTCCAGCACAGCGTGCGTTCCGCCCACCGTGGGAGAAATGCTCATGCCGTTGTCGTTGAGCACGATGAGAATGGGCGTTTTGAGAATGTTCAGGCTGTTGAGCGCCTCGTAGATGAGCCCGTTGTTGAAGGAGCCGTCCCCGATGAAGGCGATCACGGCGCGGTCTTCCCCCTTGAGGTCGCGCGCCTTGGCAAGCCCGAGCGCCGCAGAGATGGAAGTGCCCGCGTGCCCCGTTTCATACACGTCATACGCGCTCTCCTTGCGCTTGGGAAAGCCGGAGAGCCCACCGCGGCGGCGCAGCGTATCAAACGCCTCCGCCCTGCCCGAGAGCAACTTATGCGTATAACATTGGTGTCCCACGTCAAAGACGATCTCGTCCTTGGGGAAGGCGAACACGCGGTGCATCGCAACCGTCAGCTCCACCGCCCCCAAGTTGGAAGAGAGGTGTCCGCCGCGCACGGAAACGGTGCGCACGATCTCTTCGCGCAGCACCTCGCACAGCTCCTTTAATTGAGAAAGGGAGGCATCTTTCAGCTCCCTCGAAGTGATATTCCTCATGATCCCTCGTCAATGATTGCGCTCTCTCACAAACCCGACAAACTCATACAAGAAGGGCGCATTCAGTTCCGCAAGCGCGGCGCGGCATCTGTCCGCATACTCATCCGCCAACGCTTGCGCACGCTCCAATCCATATACTTTTACCGCGGTGAGCTTATCCTCCTCCGCGTCCTTGCCCAGCGTCTTGCCCATCTTCGCGCGCTCGCCCGTGACATCGAGCACATCGTCCGTGAGCTGAAAGAGAATGCCCAGCGCCTCGCCGTATGCGCGCAGCTGCGCCTCCCCTCTTCCCGCGATGAACGCCGCCGCACACACGGGCGCTGCGATGAGCCGCGCCGTCTTGTTGCGGTAGATATACAAAAGTTCCCGTTCGCCGCCCGACTTTCCCGTATAGAGAAGGTCGGCGGATTGTCCCGCGATCATGCCGTTTGCGCCCGCCGCGTCGCAGATCTCCCGCGCCGCCGCAAGGTGTCCGCTGCCGCGTTCCGCCTCTTCAAAGAGCAGGGAAAAGGCGTAAGAGAGCAGTCCGTCGCCCGCAAGAATGGCGTTCCCCTCGCCGAATTTACGGTGATTGGAGGGGCGTCCCCTTCTGAAATCGTCGTTGTCCATGGCGGGCAGATCGTCGTGAATGAGCGAATAGGTGTGAATGCTCTCCAGCGCCATCGCCGTTGCAAACTCTTGTTTGTAATCGCAGCCCAGCGCGTCGAGCGCACTCAAAAAGAGCACGGGGCGCACGCGCTTTCCGCCCGAAAGCAGGGAATAGCGCATACTCTCCGTTAAAATTTGCGGCTGAAAGTTCATCTCCTCGCATCTGCGCATGAGCTCGCTTTCAAATTCCTTATAATACCTGTCGTATTGCGTCTGAAAATTCACGATACACGCTCCGCAGCCTTCACCGTGTTGGAGAGCAGCATGGCGATGGTCATCGGCCCCACTCCGCCCGGAACGGGGGTGATGAAGGAGCACTTGTCCTTCACGTTCTCGAAGTCAACGTCGCCGCACAGCTTGCCGTCCGCGCCGCGGTTGATGCCCACGTCGATGACGACCGCCCCATCCTTCACCATCTCGGCGGTGATGAATTTGGGTTTGCCGATCGCGGAGACGAGAATGTCTGCGCGCGCACACTCCTCTTTGAGCTGCGCGGTGTGCGAATGGCACACGGTGACGGTCGCGTCCTCGTTGAGCAGGAGCATTGCCATGGGGCGCCCCACCACATTGCTGCGCCCGAGTACGACGGCGCGCTTGCCGCGCACGGGGATATTGTAGCGATGCAGCAGCTCCATCACCCCCGCAGGCGTGCAGGATACGCAGCCGCTCGCATGATTTTGCGCGAGCAGTCCGAGATTTTCCGCCCCGAATCCGTCCACGTCCTTCTCATGCGGAATGGCGCGCAGCAGCACCTCCGCGTCAAGGTGGGAAGGGAGCGGAAGCTGCACCAAAATGCCGTGAACGTTGTCGTCCTCGGCGAGGGCGCGAACGAGCGAAAGCGCCTGCTTCATGGAAGTATCGGCGGGCAAATAGTGCGCAAAAGAGCGGATGCCGACTTCCTCGCATTCGCGGATCTTGTTGCGTACGTACACCATGGAGGCGGGATCCTCGCCGATGAGCACGACCGCCAGCCCGATCTTCTTGTTGTGAGCGGCTTCAAATGCCTGCGCGCGCACTTTGAGTTCTGCGCGCACTTGGGCGGAAACCGCCTTCCCGTCGATGAGCGTCATTTCAGGAAGCCCCCCAGGACGCCGTTTACAAACCCCGCGGAGGTCTCCGTGGAGTACTTGCGCGCGATCGCAGTCGCCTCGCTCACGGCGACCACCTTGGGAACGTCCTCGCAGTAGGTCATCTCGGTGAGCGCAACGAGCATCGCCGCCTTGTCTACGGGATAGATGCGGTGCTCGGCAAAGCCCGTGACTTGCGCAGCAAGGCGCGCGTGCAATTCCTCGCGGTGCTCGTCGTAAAGTTTTACGATGCGCTCTGCGTACACGCGATCCTCTTCATCA
>CALVTZ010000124.1 GCA_944363255.1 uncultured Clostridia bacterium | reverse complement strand
ATGCACGCTGCCGCACTTGGGGCAGACGGAGGGCGTCTCGCGCGAGCAGATGACTTCGACGCAGTCGTCGCAGTACCACACGGGAATGCGGTGCCCCCACCAAAGCTGACGGGAGATGCACCAATCGCGGATATTTTCCAACCAATTATAGTAGATCTTTGCAAAGCGATCGGGCACGAACTTGGTGTTCTTTTTCATCACCGCGTCGATGGCGGGCTTTGCGAGCGGCTCCATCTTGACGAACCACTGCTTGGAGACGATGGGTTCCACCGTGGAATGGCAGCGGTAGCAATGCCCCACGTTGTGCGCGTGCGCCTCCACCTTGACGAGCAGCCCCAGCTCCTGCATCTTTGCAACGATGCGCTCGCGCGCCACATAGCGATCGAGCCCTGCGTATTCGCCCGCGAGTTCGTTCATCGAACCGTCGTCGTTCATCACGCGAAGCACGGGCAGGTTGTGCCGCAGCCCCACTTCGAAGTCGTTGGGATCGTGCGCGGGCGTGATCTTGACGGCGCCCGTACCAAATTCGGGATCGACGTACTCATCCGCCACGACGGGGATCTTGCGATCGGTGAGCGGAAGGAGCAACATCTTGCCCACGAGCTTTTGATAGCGCTTGTCCTTGGGGTGCACGGCGACCGCCGTATCGCCCAGCATGGTCTCGGGGCGGGTGGTCGCAATGGTGATATATTCCTGCGTGCCCTCTACGGGGTAGCGGAAGTGCCAGAAATGCCCTGCATCCTCGCTGTATTCCACCTCTGCGTCCGAGAGCGCCGTCTTGCAGCCGGGGCACCAGTTGATGATGCGGCTGCCGCGGTAGATGAGCCCCTTCTCATACAGACGGCAGAACGCCTCGCGCACGGCGCGCGAGCACTTGTCGTCCATCGTGAAGGCAAGGCGCGACCAATCGCAGGAGCAGCCCAGCTTCTTGAGCTGACCGATGATCCTGCCGCCGTACTCCTCCTTCCATGCGAAGGCGCGCTTGAGAAATTCCTCTCTGCCCAGCGCCTCCTTGGTGAGCCCCTCTTCCTTGATCTTATTGACGACCTTTGCCTCCGTTGCAATGGACGCGTGATCCGTTCCCGGCAGCCAAAGGGCGGAATACCCCTGCATACGCTTGAAGCGAATGATGGTGTCCTGCATCGTCTCGTCCATGGCGTGCCCCATGTGCAGCTGCCCCGTCACGTTGGGGGGCGGCATCATCACGGTGAAAGGGATCTTTCCGTGGTCGATCTCCGCGCGGAAGAGCCCCTTCTGCTGCCATTCGTCATAGATCCTGTCTTCAAATTCTCTCGGATTGTAAGTTGTGTGCATTTCCTTCATGTCTGTCACCTGCAAAAAATTCCATTGTGATTATACAACCTTTTTTTCGCGTTGTCAATTATTCCGCCTTGAACATAGGATATATTATCCTCAAATATAACGGAGATTTTTTGCATGAAAAAAATTATCTCACTTGCGGGGGCGGCGCTCTTCGCCCTCCTGCCCCTCTCCGCCTGCGGAGAGAGCGACGGCGCGACGCGCCTGAAAATAAGCGAAGTCACCCACTCCATCTTCTACGCGCCCATGTACCTCGCCGATTCCATGGGCTATTTTGAGGAGGAAGGCATCGAGATCGAGCTGACCAACGGCGGCGGCGCGGACGCGGTGATGGCGGCGGTGCTCTCGGGCGACGCGGACATCGGCTTCTGCGGCCCCGAAGCTGCCATCTACGTTGCGCTGGGCGGCTCGCGCGATCAGCCCACCGTCTTTGGGCAGCTCACCAAGCGCGACGGCTCCTTCCTCGTATCCAGAACGCCCGAACCGAACTTCCAATGGACGGACTTGCGCGGCAAGGAGATCCTCGCAGGGCGCAGGGGCGGCGTTCCCGCCATGACCTTTGAATACATTCTCAAGGAACAGGGCTTGACTGCGGGCGAATACACCCTCAACTTCGACGTGGCGTTCAATCTCATGACGGCGGCGTTCGAGGCGGGCACCGCCGACTACTGCACCATGTTTGAACCCACCGCTTCCGAATATCAGGCGGCGGGCAAGGGATATATCGTGGCTGCCGTGGGCGAAGCGGGCGGCGTCATTCCCTACACGGGCTACATTGCCAAGCGCTCGTGGCTCAATAAAAACGAGGAAACGGCGAAGGGCTTCCTGCGCGCCATTCTGCGCGCCATCGACTACATCGGCACGACGAGCGCAGAGGAGATCGCCCCCTATCTCGAAGGCGCCTTCCCCTCCACCTCGCAGCAGTCCATCATCACCAGCCTCAAGAGCTATCTCGCGATCGACGCGTGGTTTACGGATATGGCGATGCCCGAGGAGAGCTTCGAGCGGTTGCAGGACGTCATCGCCGAGGCGGGCGAACTGCCCGAGCGCGTAAACTTCGCCTCCCTCGTGGACAACAGCTATGTAAACGAGGTGTACGCGGCAATGCAGTAGCATTCGCCCTCACCGCAAGGAAGTACTGCCATGAAACAGGAAATACTCGCATTTCACGACGTAAAACTCATCTATCACACCAAGCGGGCGGAGACGGTGGCGGCGGAAAAGCTCACCTTCTCCGTTGCGGAGGGAGAGTTCGTCGCCATCATCGGGCCGTCCGGCTGCGGAAAGACGACGCTGCTCTCCCTCGCCGCAGGGCTTCTCAAGCCCTCCGAGGGCAGGGTGGAAAGCCGCGGCAGCTTCGGCTATATGCTGCAAAAGGATGAACTCTTCCCCTGGCGCACCATCGAGAAGAATATCTTTCTTCCGCTTGAGATCAAGCGCCAGCTCACGCAGGAGAACAAGCAGCGGGCGCGCGCCCTTGCGGAGAAGTACGGGCTCAAGGACTTCCTGCTCAGCTACCCCTCCCAGCTCTCGGGCGGGATGCGGCAGCGGGCGGCGCTCATTCGCACCCTTGCGACCGATCCCGACATTCTCCTGCTCGACGAGCCCTTCTCCGCGCTCGACTATCAGACGCGGCTGAACGTGTGCGAGGACGTTGCGCACATCATCCGCCGCGAGCAAAAGACGGCGCTGCTCATCACGCACGACATCTCCGAGGCGATCTCGCTTGCCGACCGCGTGCTCGTGCTCTCCGCCCGCCCTGCGCACGTCGCCTTCTCGCACGAGATGGATTTTGGCGGCGTGAACGAGCCGTTGAAGCGGCGGGAAATGCGGGAATTTTCGGGCTGGTTTGAATTACTATGGAAGGAGCTGAACGGATGAAACGCAAGAAAAACGGCGCGGCGTACTCGCCCGAGCACCGCCGCTTCCTCAAAAGACGAAAACGCCATCTCGCCGTCGTGTGGGCGCTGCGGGCGGGACTGCTCGCCCTGCTTCTTGGCGGTTGGGAACTCATCACCGCCGTGGGCTGGGTGGATCCCTTCATCATGAGCTCCCCCTCCCGCATTGCGGCGACCATCGGCGACCTTTACCGCGAGGGCACCCTCTTTTATCACATCGGCGTGACGCTGCTCGAAACGCTCATCGGCTTTTTCATCGCCGTGGCGCTGGGCTGCCTCATCGCGCTCGCGCTGTGGTGGAGCGAGACGCTCAAAAGCGTGCTCGAACCGTACATTGTCGTGCTCAACGCGCTGCCCAAGATCGCGCTCGGCCCGCTCATCATCATCTGGTTTGGCACGGGCAGCAGCTCCATCATCTTCATGACGGTGCTCGTGGGCATCATCGTTGCCATCATGCACATGCTCTCCGCCTTCATCAGCGCGGATAAGAACAAGATCTTGCTCTTGAAGTCGATGGGCGCGAGCAAATTTCAGATCCTACGAAAGCTCGTGATCCCCTCCTCGCTCGCCTCCTTCATCTCCATGCTCAAGATCAACGTGGGCATGGCGTGGATCGGCTCCATCATGGGCGAATACATCGTTTCGCGGGCGGGGCTTGGTTACCTCATCGTGTACGGCGGGCAGGTGTTCCGCCTCGATCTTGTCATGAGCGCTACCTTTATCCTGTGCGTGCTGGCGGCGGGAATGTACTTTCTCGTCGTGCTGTTGGAGCATCTTATCGTGAAAAATAAGGAGAGCTGAAAGGGAAAGCCCCAAGAAGCCGAGCACGGGATAGAGCGTATTGACGATCGCGCCCAGCCCCACGCGGGAGAGCGCAAATGCCGCAAGGAGAATTATTCCCCTTGCGGCGTATTTTTTTGCA
>CALVTZ010000123.1 GCA_944363255.1 uncultured Clostridia bacterium | reverse complement strand
CTCCGCGCTCGCCCACGCCGCGGCGAATGCAAGCTACGATTCCGCGCTGCGCGCACGCTTTTCGGCGCGGCTTGAAGAGATCGTGCGCGCGCTCGCCCTCTGTCAGAGCCATTCTCAGGGAGAGGCGGGCTTCTTGTGGGGCGCGCCCGCCGTTGCGGGGGGCGTGGAGGCGCAGTTCGACAACGTGGAAGGGGGCAGAACGAACATCGTGCGCGAGGCGTGGGTGCCGTGGTACACGCTGCACAAGCTCTTTTGCGGTCTGCTCGACGCGCACCGCCTTGCGGGAAGCGAAGTCGCGCTTTCCGTTGCAAGGGGGCTGGGCGATTGGGTGGACGCGCGCACGCGCAAGTGGACGCCCGCGCTGCAAAGCAGGGTGCTCTCCGTGGAGTACGGCGGCATGAACGACTGCCTGTACGCGCTCTTTGAAATGACGGGGGAAAGCCGCTACCTTGCCGCGGCGCACCGCTTCGACGAGGAGGCGCTATTCGATCGCATCCTCTCGGGCGGGAAGGACGTTTTGAAGGATCGCCACGCCAACACCACCATTCCCAAGATCCTCGGCGCGGTGCATCGCTACCGCCTGACGGGGGAAGGCCGCTATCTCGCCGTGGGAGAGGGGTTCTTTGAGATGGTGCTTGCGCGGCACACCTACGTCACGGGCGGCAATTCGGAGTGGGAACACTTCGGCGCGGACTACGTGCTCGACGCCGAGCGCACCAACTGCAACTGTGAGAGCTGCAACGTGTATAATATGTTAAAGCTCGCCATGCGCCTCTTCTCCTGCACGGGAAAGACGGGGTATCTCGACTACTACGACCGCGCCTTCACCAATGCGGTGCTCTCCTCGCAGCATCCCAAAACGGGCATGACGACGTACTTCCAGCCCATGGCGGGGGGCTTTTTCAAGGTGTTCTCCTCGCCATTCGAGCACTTCTGGTGCTGCACGGGCAGCGGCATGGAGAGCATGGCAAAGCTGGGCAGCGGCGTCTTTTACGAGGGGGAAGGGGGCGTGCTCATCGCCCTCTACGAGCGTGCGGAGTTGCAAACGCCCGAACTCTCGCTCCGCCTTTGCTGCAATTTTCCCTTTGACGAGCGGGCGAGCATATTGGTGAGCAGGACTTCCCGCCCCGTCACCCTCTTTCTGCGCGTGCCCGATTGGGCGGCGGGGGAGATCGCCGTCAGCAAAAACGGCGCGCCCTGTTTGGCGCGTGCGCAGGCGGGCTGCGTTCCCGTTTCCGTGGAGGAGGGGGATAAGCTGGAAGTGCATATCCCCGTCTCGCTGCGCGCAGAGGGGCTTGCGGACGCTGCGGACGCGTGCGCCTTCCTCTATGGCGGAAGGGTGCTCGCCGCCCGCCTCGGCAGGGAGGATATGCGCACCTCCGTCACGGGGGTGGACGTCACTCTGCCCGCGCGCAAGTGTATGGCGAGCGAGCGGGTGTATTTTGAAAACGGGCAGGACGTGAAGGCGCACCCCGCGCGCTATCTGCGCCGTGCGGGGGAGGAGTTCGTGCTCACGGGCGGGGACGTTTCCTACACCTTCGCGCCCATCAACCGCATCTTTGACGAGCGGTACGCCATCTATCTCAAGTGCCGTTCGGGCAAGCGCGAGGAGGAGGCGCGGGAGCGCATTCCGCTGGACGTGGTGCAGGTGGGCTACGGGCAGTATGAAAACGACGCGCTGCACGCCATGCGCGAGTGCGATTCGGTGAGCCAAACGGCGCGCGGAACAAGCCGCAGGGCGCGTGCGGGCGGGTACTTCGAGTACGATGTGAAGGTGGACGAGCGGGGCGGGAATACGCTCTCCGTCCAACTTGCCGCAGAGGACAACGGCAAGCCGCTCTGCATCACGGCAGGGGAGTGCGTGCTCTTGAACGAGCGCCTGCTCTACACGCAGGGGGAGGCGCGCTACAGGCGGGAGATCGCCATTGCGGACGAGGCGCTTGCCTTCGCGCGGGAAAAGATCGTGAACGGCGAGCGGGTGCGCGTGCTCACGCTGCGCTTTGCGGGCGAACGCCGCCGAGCGAGCGCCGCCGTGCACGAGTTCTTGTATGTCTACGGGCGGGAAGGGGAGTAACTTTCCCAAACTTTTGCAAGAGCCTTTACAAACGCGCAAAAATGCGGTATAATACCATTTGAGGTGTATGAAATGAAAACGCACGAATCGGAAGAAATGTATTTGGAGACCATTCTGCTCCTGCGCGGCAAGCGCGCGAGCGTGCGCTCCGTTGACATCGTGGAGGAGCTGGACTACGCCAAGTCCTCCGTCTCGCGCGCCGTCAATCTGCTCGCGCAGCGCGGCTATATCAACATTGACGGGAGCGGCGACATCACGCTCACCAAGGCGGGGGAGGAGAAGGCGAACGCCATCTACGAGCGCCACCGCATCATCACGCAGGCGTTCATCGGCATCGGCGCGAGCGAGGAACTTGCCGAGCGCGACGCGTGCAGGATCGAGCACGTCATCTCGGACGAAATGTTCGCGCTGCTCAAAAAACATCTGGAAGAACGGGGCAAATAACGCTACATAAGAAAAGGGCTCGGCTGTGCGCCGAGTCCTTATTTTTGAATACGTTATTGTAAAATGAGACCATCGAGCGCGGAAAAGAAGCCCTCGAACGTCTTATTCGTGCAGGCGGGATCGTCGATGGTGACGGTGCCCGTTTTAAGCCCCGCAAGCGAAAACGCCATCGCGACGCGGTGATCGGAGAAGCTCTTCACCCGCCCGCCCGTAAGCGGAATGGGCTGAATGAAGATGTCCTGCCCGTTGGTGCGCGCGCTCCCACCAAGCGCGTTGATATTCTCCACGATGGCTTGGATGCGGTCGCATTCCTGGCGGCTGATGTGCTCCACG
This sequence comes from uncultured Clostridia bacterium, assembly GCA_944363255.1. Taxonomy (GTDB): domain Bacteria; phylum Bacillota; class Clostridia; order Christensenellales; family Borkfalkiaceae; genus Gallimonas. The sequence continues at coordinate 1,445 of CALVTZ010000123.1, read as the reverse complement.
CCGCGCAGGACGGAGGGAGTGGAGGCAAAGGGGGCGATGGCTGCCGCCGTGAGCGTCTGATCGGAGAAGTCGCAAAAGTTTGCGTCAAAGCCCGTGAAGCGGGCGCTGCTGCCGTCCGCAAGCAAGCCGTCCTCCGTCTCTTCAAAGCGCACGCCTTTTTCTTCGAGCAAATTGAGGAAGGCGCTGTCGCCCTGCAAGGTGTTGCGCGTCACCCTTCGCACCAGAATGCGAATGCCAAAGAGCAGCGCAAGCGCAAAGAAGTAGCACGCACCCGAAAGATCGCCCTCCACATGAAAGGCTTGCGGGGCGCGTTGGGCGGGCTGCACGGTGATGCCGCGCTCGCTGCGCATATAGCCTGCGTGAAAGGCGGGGAGCATCTCCAACGTCATTTTGACATAGCTTCCGCTCGCCCTGTCCCCGTGCGGGCAGATGGTAACGGGCGCTTTCCCCGCGCTCGCGCCGATGATGAGCCCGCTCAGATACTGCGTGCTCACGTTCGTCTCCACGTCGATATGCTCTGCCGTGACGCCGCGGGAGTGCAGGACAAAGGGGAAGGGCGCGTCCGCGCGCTCCCGCTCGATGACAGCGCCTGCGCGTTCGAGCACAGACAAGATCTCCATGGGGCGCGCCGCCATCTGGCTGGAGGCGGTAAAGCGGTAGTCTCCCCCGCAGAAGGCGAGGGCGGCGGGCAGAAAGCGGGCGGCTGTTCCCGCGCTCGCCACGTCCAGCTGCGCGTTGGCGTTTGGAATGTTCCCTCCGCAGCCGTGCACGAGCAGCCCGTCCTCCAACTCTTCCACCGCAATGCCCAGCGCGCGAATGCAGCCGAGCATGGCGCGGGTATCTCCGCCCAGCGCGCCCGCATACAGCCGCACGTCTCCCTTCGCGAGCGCGGCAAGCAGCAGCGCGCGGTTGAAGATGCTCTTGGAGGCGGGCACGTCCGCAACGTACCGCCCCGCTTTGGGAATAAATTGTTTGACGCGAACTTCTTCCATAAAAAACAGTATAATCCGATTTGTGAAAAAGTCAAGAAAATTGCGGGCGGCGGCAAATATGGGGGGATTTTTCTTGAAAATCGGGTGGGACTATGGTATAATAGTAAAGATCAGAGAAAAAATTGTGGTTGTTGCAAGATGCAAGTGAAGATCGTCCGCATGAAAGAAACGCGCCTCACCCTCAGAGTGGAGGGGGGCGAAGTTGTTGCATACGCGCCGCTGCACATGAGCGAGCAGGAGATCGCCGCCTTTTTGCACCGACACCGCCGCTGGCTGAATGCACGCCTCGAACGGGCGCGCCCCGCGCTCACCCTGCGTGACGGGGAGGAGGTCTCCCTCTTCGGCAAAATCTACGTGCTTGCAAGCGGCAGGGCGCGCCTTACGGAACCTACGCTCTATCTGCCCGCAGAGGGGCGGGAGGGGGCGCTCATCCGCCTCATGAAGCGGGAGGTG
>CALVTZ010000122.1 GCA_944363255.1 uncultured Clostridia bacterium | reverse complement strand
CATCGGCGGCGGCACGGGCATGATCGGCGATCCCTCGGGCAGAACGGATATGCGCTCCATGATGACGCGCGAGACGGTAGACTACCACGTGGAGTGCTTCAAAAAGCAGATGGCGCGCTTTATTCGCTTTGACGGGGAAAACGGCGCCATCGTCGTAAACAACGCCGATTGGCTGATGGATCTCAACTACATCGACTTCCTGCGCGACATCGGCGTACACTTCTCCGTCAACAAGATGCTCACGGCGGAGTGCTTCCGCTCGCGCATGGAGAAGGGGCTCTCCTTCCTCGAATTTAACTATATGCTCATGCAGGCGTACGACTTTTTGGTGCTCTTCAAGAAGTACGGCTGTGCGCTTGAGCTGGGCGGTGACGACCAGTGGAGCAACATTCTCGCGGGCGCAGACCTCATTCGCAGAAAGGAGCAAAAGCCCGCCTTTGCGATGACCTTCACCCTGCTCACCACGAGCGAGGGCAAGAAGATGGGCAAGACGCAAAAGGGCGCCGTGTGGCTGGACGAGAACAAGACCACGCCCTACGAGTTCTATCAGTATTGGCGCAACACCGCCGATTCGGACGTGGAAAAGTGCTTCAAGCTGCTCACCTTTGTGCCGCTTGAAGAGGTCGCCGCGCTGTGCGCGCACCGCGACGAGCGCATGAACGCCGCCAAGGAGCGGCTCGCGTTCGAGCTCACCAAGATGGTGCACGGCGAAGAGAAGGCGCTGCTTGCGCAGTCGCAGGCGAAGGCTGCCTTCGGCGGCGAGGGCGAGATGCCCAAAAAGGTCATTCCGCAGGACGTTGCCACGGTGACGCAGGCGCTCGTGGCGGCGGGGCTGTGCAAGAGCAACGGCGAGGCGAGAAGGCTCGTCGAGCAGGGCGGCGTATCCGTGGGTGAGGAGCGCGTGAGCGACGCAAACGCGCCCATTCCCGCAGGGGAGTTCGTGCTGCACAAGGGCAAGAAGGTGCACGTGCTCATCGTGCGCGGCTGACAATGTATTGTAGCGTAAAGGGAGAGAGCGTGAGCGAGCGGGTGATCGAAAAATCCCGCTTCCTCACCTATACCGCCCACGTGGAGGGGGAGGAGGAAGCGCGTGCCTTCCTCGCCCGCGTGCGCGAAGCGCATCCGCTCGCAACGCACGTTTGCTGGGCATACATTGCCGATAAGATCGGCAACGCACAGCGCTTTTCAGACGACGGCGAGCCGCAGGGCACGGCGGGAATGCCCATTCTCGGCGTCATCAAGGCGCAAAAGCTGTTTGAAACGGCGATCGCGGTGGTGCGCTACTTCGGCGGCATCAAGCTGGGCGCGGGCGGGCTCACGCGCGCCTATGCGGGGTGCGCGGCGCAGGGCGTTGGCGCTGCCGAAGTGTGCGAGTACGACGTCTGCTGCGAAGTGGAGGTGCGCACGGACTATTCCCGCGTCACCGCCCTGTTGCGCTTTTTGGAGGGGCGAACGCTCCTCTCGCGCGAATTTTCAGAGGACGCGCGCCTTGTCGTTGCCGTGCGGGAGGGGGAGTTAGAGGACTTTTTCTCCGCCGTCAACGAATTGCTGTGCGGCAAGGTGACGCTCACCCTCGGAAACAAGTATTTTTATCCGTTTGCCAAGGACAAGCGGTGAGGAGAAAATTATGGAGATCATCAAGAGAGATCAGCTCAAGCAGAAGCCCGCTGCGGGCACGCAGCTCGGCTTCGGGCACTATTTCACCGACTATATGTTCACGATGAAGTACACGCCGGAAAAGGGCTGGCACGACGCGAAGGTGGAACCCAACGAACCCAAGCCCTTCGATCTTGCGACCAGCATTTTCCACTACGCGCAGGGCATCTTCGAGGGCATGAAGGCGTTCCGCCAGCCGGACGGCTCCATCGCCGTCTTTCGCCCGTCGGAGAATTGGGCGCGCATGAACCGCTCGGCAACGCGGATGTGCATTCCCAACTTCCCCGAGGACGTGGCGCAGGAGGGGCTGGAGACGCTGCTCAAGCTGGATAAGGAGTGGATCCCCAAGGAGCCGGGCACCGCGCTCTACATTCGTCCCACCATCGTGGCAACGCGCATCATGCTGGGCGTGCACGCCTCCACGGAATACCTCTTCTTCATCATTCTCTCGCCCGTGGGCAGCTACTACGCGCACGGGCTGGAACCCACCAAGCTCATCGTAGAGGACAACTACACCCGCGCGACCATCGGCGGCACGGGGGAGGCAAAGTGCCTTGGCAACTACGCCGCGTCCATGAAGGCGGGCGAGGAGGCGGAGCAGAAGGGCTTCGACCAGGTGCTGTGGCTGGACGCGAACGAGAAGAAGTACGTCGAGGAAGTGGGCAGCATGAATATGTTCTTCGTCATCGGCGGCGAAGTGATCACGCCCGCGCTCGTCGGCTCCATTCTGCCCGGTATCACGCGCAAGAGCTGCATCCAGGTGCTCAAAGACAGGGGCATCCCCGTCTCCGAGCGGCGCGTCTCCATCGACGAGGTCATCGAGGCGGAGGCAAACGGCACGCTGGACGAGGCGTTCGGCACGGGCACGGCGGCGGTCATCTCTCCCGTGGGGCTCATTCGCTACAAGGGGGTGGATCACGTGATCAACGGCGGCAAGATGGGCGCCATCACCAAGATGCTCTACGACACCATCACGGGCATCCAATACGGCACTTCGCCCGATCCCTACGGCTGGCGCAGGGCGGTCAAGGAATAATTGCAAGTAAAAAGACGGGAGAGCATCCCGTCTTTTTTCGCGCATTTTTTGGAAAAAAGAAAGGGCGTGGCGAAAAGCCGCGCCTTCCTTTGTGTGATCGATCAAAGTGCCGCAACGATGGCGAAACCGACGCCCGCGCACACGCCGAAGCAAACGCCGATCGTCGCAATGCCGATGAGCACCTTTGCCCAAGCGGGCTTGACGGTGCGCATGAGAAGAAGCCCCGCCATGGAGATCAGCGCGCTCAGGAAGCCGCCGATCGCGCCGCCGACCACGGGCACGATGAGGCAAAGCTCTACGACATTCCCCCAAGTGAGAATGAGCGCAAAGGAGATCACGGCGAGCAAGATCTCATACCACTTGATGGCGGGCGACAGGCGAATGACTTGTCCGTCCAGCTGTATGGTCGCGCCCAAGAGAAAGTTTCCGTTCAGGATCGCCGTTCTGCCATCGGGAAGGACGTACGTCTTGCGGGCGGTCTTGTTCAGCTGCGTACCGTTGATATAGAGCTGCTTTCTGCCCGTCCAAAAACTCTCGTTGTACTCGATCTTTCCCAGCGTGGGATGTTGAATTTCCGTCTTCATGTGTTTCCTCCACAATCGATTTTTTGTCGCACGCGACAACAAATATTATATAACAGAGGGGGCGAAGTGTCAATATTATGAACATCGAATAATCCGAAAAAATGTTTGATTTTGTTTGATTTGTCCTTCGGCGCGGTATAATGATAGAGAAAAGAGGACGGAGGAACAAGAAATGGACGCAAATAAGTTTACGCAAAGATCGATACAAGCCATTCAAAACGCGCAGCGGCAGGCGGTGGAATACGGCAATCCCGAGCTCACCGCGCTCCACCTCGCCTTCGCGCTCATGGAAAAGGACGGGCTGTGCCGCCGCATCGTCAGCCGCGCGGGAGGGGACGCGGAGGGGGTGTATTCCGCGCTCCAAGAGGGCGTCGAGCGCCTTCCCCGCACGTCGGGCGGTTCGCAGCCCTATCCCACGCCCGCGTTCAACCGCATTCTTGCCGAGGCGGAAAAGCTCGCTTCGGGCATGAAGGACGACTATATCTCGGTGGAGCACCTCTTCCTGTGCCTGTTCGACAACGACGAGCGCGGGGTGAAGGAGGTATTTTCCCGCTTCGGGCTGAATAAGAACAAGTTTTTGGAGGGCATGAAGGCGGTGCGCGGCAATCAGAACGTGACGAGCGACAATCCCGAGGACACCTACGAGGCGCTCGAAAAATTCGGCACCGACCTCACCAAGCGCGCCCGTGCGCACAAGCTGGAGCCCGTCATCGGGCGGGATGAGGAGATCAGAAACGTCATCCGCATCCTCTCGCGCAAGACCAAGAACAACCCCGTGCTCATCGGCGAGCCGGGCGTGGGCAAGACGGCGATCGCAGAGGGGCTTGCCCAGCGCATCGTCAAGGGGGACGTGCCCGAGGGCTTGAAGAACAAGACGCTCTTCTCGCTGGATATGGGCGCGCTCGTGGCGGGCGCAAAGTACCGCGGCGAGTTTGAGGAACGGCTCAAGAGCGTGCTCGCAGAGGTGACGAAGAGCGAGGGGCGCATCCTGCTCTTTATCGACGAGCTGCACACCGTCATCGGCGCGGGCAAG
>CALVTZ010000121.1 GCA_944363255.1 uncultured Clostridia bacterium | reverse complement strand
CACGGCGGGTATGCGCAGCTCGAACGGGAGGGCGTTGCCATTCATCTCACCAGGAAAAAGGCGCTCATCGTGCCGTACGCGCGCATGACGGAGACGCGCAAGAAGTTGGCTGCGACGAAGGGATTTCAGCTCTGGCGGCTGCACATCGTCACCGAGACGGGCGGCGCAAACGCCCCGTACGGCGCATTGATCGCCGCGGCAATACAGGCGGGCAGCAGCGCGTTCTTTCAAACGCTTCGCACCAAGCATCCCTTTCTCTCCCTGCGCAGCAGCGTGCTGCTCTCCGAGAGGAAAGACGTAAAAATTACATTTGAAAGCGCGGTGATCTTCAACGGATTCATCCTGACGATCGCCGCCATCAAGAAAGTATTGGAGGTGATCATCAATTGGAAAAGAAGAAAGTCAACGATCTCCTTGAGAGAACGGCGGACAGACTCACGGGCCTTGTGGACGTGAACACCGTCATCGGCAAACCCGTGCTCACCGCGAGCGGCGCGCAGGTCATTCCCTTCACGAAAGTGACGATGGGGTATCTCTCAGGGGGCGGCGAATATGGCGAAGTCAAGGCGATCAAGGAGGACGAGTGCTTCCCGTTTGCGGGCGGCGCGGGCACCGTCATCAACCTCAAACCTGCGGGATTTCTCATCGACGACGGCGTGAACTGCCGCATCGTCAAGGTGACGGACGATCCCTTGGACGGCGTCATTGAAAAGGCGGGCGCGCTCATCGAAAAGCTCGCGGGCAAACATGAAGCGGAGTAGCCTGCTCTTTCCCGTGCTCGTCTATCTGCTCCTTGTCACCGTCATCTGCGCGGTGAGCACGGGCGTTTGTCGGGCGCAGGCGGCGACGAGCAGCCGCGCGGAGTGCGTTTTGGAGCGCACTTCCCGCCGCATTTTGCACGCAACGGACGCGGAGAGGGCGCTGCCCATGGCGAGCACGACCAAGATCGTGACGGCGCTTGTCATTCTGGAGGACTGCGACCTTGCGGAGGAGATCGTCATTCCCAAGCAGGCGGAGGGAGTGGAGGGCTCGAGCGTCTACCTCAAAGCGGGCGAGCGTTACAGCGTGGAAGCGCTGCTGCACGGGCTCATGCTGCGCTCGGGGAACGACTGCGCCGTCGCACTTGCGCTACATCACAGCGGCTCCGTTTCTGCCTTCGCGCGGCGCATGACGGAGCGCGCCGCCCTGCTCGGCGCTACCAACAGCAACTTCGTCAACCCGCACGGATTGCCTGCGGAAGGTCACCACACTACAGCGCGCGACCTTGCCATTCTCGCGGCGTACGCCATGGAGAACGAGGACTTCGCGCGCATCGTCTCCTGCACGCACTACGCGCCGTGCGGCTGGCACAACAAGAACAAATTTCTCTACCGCTATGACGGCGCAACGGGCATCAAGACGGGCTACACGCTGCAGGCGGGCAGGTGCCTCGTTTCAAGCGCGCAGCGCGCGGGAATGGAGCTCGTCTCCGTGGTGCTGAACAGCCCGCAGATGTATGAGCGCACGGAAGAGCTGCTCGATCGCTGCTTTTCCCAATATCAGCTATACGAATTGTGCGCAGCGGGGGAATATGAGGGGTATCAGATCCGCGCCGCCTTCTCCTACCCGCTCACGCAAGAGGAGCGCGAAGGGGTGCGCTATCACACGCAATTGTTCGAAGGAGCGCAACCGCAGGGTGCGCCCGTGGGCATCCTGAAAATCTCGCTTGAAAATCGCTTGCTTTTTTCGCAAAATTTATATATGATAAAGCAGAAAGGAGCGGGCAATGCGCCCGAACGATTATGCGCATCAATAAATTTTTGGCAGAACAAGGCATCGCGTCGAGAAGGGGTGCCGACCAACTCATCGCGGAGGGGCGGATCTTCATCAACGGAAAGGTCGCCAAGGCGGGCGACGACGTAAGCCCTTCCGACAAAGTAGAATTTGACGGCAAGATGCTCTCGCACAAGGTGAAGTACGAGTACTACCTGCTCAACAAACCCAAGGGGTATCTCTGCACCGTCTCCGACGACAAGGATCGCAAGACGGTGATGGATCTGCTTCCGCAGAGCGCGGGCAGAGTTTTCCCCGTGGGGAGGCTGGACTACAACACGGAGGGGCTGCTCATCCTCACCAACGACGGCGAGCTTGCCTTCCGCCTCACCGCCCCGCAGAACGAGATCCCCAAGCTGTATCTCGTACGCGTGGAGGGAACGGTGACGCCCGTTCAGCTCAACCGCCTGCGCGCAGGCATTGAGATCGAGCCCGGCGTTATCACCAAGAAGTGCAAGATCAACGTCATCGAGACGAGCAAGACAGAGACCAAGCTGCACGTCACGCTCACGGAGGGCAAGAATCGCGAAATCAGAAAGATGTTCGAGTGCATCGGCCGTCCCGTCAACTTCTTGAAGCGGCTCAAGATCGGCGAACTCACGCTCACGGGGCTGGATCGCGGCAAGTGCCGCAGACTCACCCCGCAAGAGGTATTTTACCTGCAAAATCTATAAAAAAACGCGGCTTGAAGCCGCGTTTTTCATGTAAATTTGTTCAGGAGAAGCTGCGCAGCAGCCCAACGACCTTGCCGAGAATGACAACGCCGCTCTCTTCTTCGAGCACGAAGTCCTGCATGGTCGCGTTCTCGGGGTGCAATACGATCTTGCCTTCCCTGCGGTAGAAGCGCTTGACCGTAGCGCCCTCCGAGATGCCGTCGTCAAACATGGCGACGACGATATCGCCGTTTTCCGCATCGCTCTGCTTTTGCACGACGATCTTATCCCCGTCAAAGATGCCCGCGTCGATCATGCTCTCGCCCTGCACGCGCAGAAGGAAGAGCCCGTCGCCGCGAAATTCGGCAGAGGGGAGGGCATAGTAACCGTCGTAATTTTCCGTCGCGAAGATGGGCTGACCGGCGGTGACCGTACCGATGAGGGGCACGCGCACGCTGTCGCTGCGCGTCACGGAGACGGCGCGCTTCTTGTTCTCCGTCTTGTTGAGCAGTCCCATCTCCTTCAGGCGATTGATATAGTCATACGCCGTTGCCGTCGATTTGATGGACATCTCCTTGCAGATGTCGCGCACCGTGGGCGGGAAGCCGTTTTCGTCGCAATAGCGATTGATAAAGTCGAGCAAGTCGTAAAGTCGCGTTTTGTTCAGCATAGTCACACCTCGCGACCATTATAACATACCTCAAGCAAAAACGCAAACAAATGTTCTAACTTTTTTGCGATTTTGACAAAAATTTTTATTGTCATTTTCGCGCATTTGGGATATAATATAGGAAAGGAGCAAACTATGGAACGCAAGATGTGTGTACTCGACGACGAGAAGGAATGTGACGGCTGCATGGAGTGCGAGATCTGCGACCTCGATCCGAGCAAGATCTGCGACAACTGCGGCAAGTGTTTGGAGATCAAGGAGTTCGCGACCATCAAGATCGACAAGATCTATACCGATCCCAACGAATATCACGGCAAATGAAAACGGCGCAGCAGCGCCGTTTTTTATCGCTTGTGAAATTGTTCGAACTTGGCGGCGTGCTGTTTGGGAATGAGCGCCTCCACGCACGTGCCGTCCTCCGTATAGCGCACCTCCCGTTCGAGGAGAAACTGCTTGATCGCGCTGTATTCGCCCGCACGGAGGTAGGGCACGAAGAGCTCTGCGTGCACGTAAGATTGCAGCAGCGCCTCGGCAATGCGCCGTTTGAGCTCATCCAGTCCCGCGCCCGTCTTGGCGGAGATGCACACGCAGTCCTTGGGCAGCGTGAAGAGCTGCTCTTTCGTGAGCGTGTCGCACTTGTTCATCACGATCAGGCTGGGCGCATGGAAGCCGAGGTCGGAGAGCGTTTCGCGCGTCGTTTTGAGCTGCGTCTCGTATTCGCCCGCGGCGTCGCACACGATGAGCGCGAGATCGCAATAGAGCGCGCTCTCCAGCGTGGAGCGGAATGCCTCGATGAGGTGATGGGGCAGGCTCTGCAAAAATCCCACGGTGTCGACGAGCAAGAGGGGGATGCCCTCCGCTTCAAAGGCGCGGGAAGTGGGATCGAGGGTGGCGAAGAGTGCGTTCTTGACGAGCACGTCCGCGCCCGTGAGCGCGTTCATCAGCGTGGATTTGCCCGTGTTCGTGTAGCCGACGAGGGCGATGGTGAGCGTTCCGTCCTTCTTTCTGCGGGCGGAGAGCAGGCTTCTGCGCTTCTCCGTCTCCGCAAGACGCGCCTCCAAAGCGCGAATGCGCGTTCGGATATGGCGGCGATCTGTCTCCAACTGTGTTTCGCCAGGGCCGCGCGTGCCGATCCCGCCGCCCAGACGGGAGAGCATTCCGCCCTTGCCGCGCAGACGGG
>CALVTZ010000120.1 GCA_944363255.1 uncultured Clostridia bacterium | reverse complement strand
CCGCACAGCGCGTAGGGCGGATAGAGCGCGGAGAGAAAGGAGGTGAACACCGCGCAGGCGCAGACGACGAGAAAGAGCTTGCTCCCCCGCATGACATACAAAAAGGGAAGCGGCGCGGTTTGCGCGTTCACCCCCTCCCGCCCGATCGCGGCGCGAATGACGAGCGCGGCGAGGGCGAGCAGCAGCGCGCAGAGAAGGGAAACAAGCACGGGGCGCGTTGTCTCCTTCCCCGCCTCCATCAATACGGGCGCGAGCAGCAGCGCATTCATGCCCGCATACACCGCCGCGCGGCAAAAGCAAAAAATGCCCATCCCCTCCGCTGCGAACCCGCCCACCTCCATGCGCGTCCCGCCCGCCGTAAACACAAAGGCGAGCATGAGCGGCACGAGCAGCGCGTTCACTGCGGAGACGCCCTTTAAGGAAAAGCGCAATACGAGCGCGCCGAGGAACAGTCCCAGGAGCGCGGGCAGCGGCGCGAGCGCGGGAAAGAGCGCGTCCAGCCCGGAGAGCATTCCCGCGCAGGGCACGAAGGTCGCAAGCGCAAGCGCGCCCTGCACGAGGTAAGCGCGCCGAGCGAACAGGCGGGAGAACACGCCCTGCGCCCCGCCGTACTTGCGCCCGAGGCGCAAAAAGAGCGCGCACAGCCCGCCCTGCAATGCGGCAAAAAAGAGCACGGGCAGAAGATACCCACGCGCAGGGAAAAAGCAGATGAGTTCCGCGCCCGATAAAAACCCCGCGCCCATACTTCCGCCGAGCACGATCGCCGCCGCTTGCACGTCCTTCATGCCAAAATTTACGCCCAAAGTGCTGAAAATATGCCGAATTTTCAAGAAATGCTATATTTTATGTCTGACATAGTACTTTGACTGTTGACAAAATTTGTCGGATATTGTATAATTGTGTTATCTTTTGGGAGGTGCACAATGAGCGCCGAAGACTTCGACGAGCTGGAAGAACAAACCGGCGAAACGCAGGACGCGGAAGAGAAGAACGACAAGGAAGAAAAGTCAATCAGTTCTGACCTCATTCGCGGTCACATCAACACCATCATCCTCCGCTCGCTGGCGGACGGAGACAAGTACGGCTATGAGATCATTGCCGAGATCGAACGCAAGAGCCACGGGCAATATTCGCTCAAACAGCCCTCCCTTTACAGCGCCCTCAAGCGGCTGGAAAAGGACGGGTTCATCACCTCCTATTGGGGTGGCTCGGTGGGCGGCGGCAGGAGAAAGTACTTCTCCCTCACCGACGCGGGCAAAGCCGTGACCGAGCAAAATCAGTCTGAATGGGAGTACTCGCGCACCATCATCGACAGCCTCATCTCGGACAAGGATTTCGACTTCAACAACCCCGCCCCCTCCGCGGTGAATATGCGCGTGCTGCGCGATACGACTTCGCGCGTGTACAGCAGCGGCGCAAGCGGGGAAGATTCGCTCGGCTACGAGCCCGACCTCGCGGCGAACGAGGAGCGCGAAAAGCTCAACGCGCAGCTCAAGGAGAAGGAGGACGAACTCGCCCGCGAGCGCGCTTCCTTTGAAGAGGATCGCACGCGCTACGAGGAGGAGATCGCCGCCATGCGCGAGGAGGAAGAACGCCTGCGCGCAGAGCATGACGAGCGCTTGAAGGAGCTGGACGACCGCGCCCGCCTCGTGGAGGAGGAGCGCAGCAGGACGGAGGCGCTGCGCCAGGAGGCCGCTGAGGAACGTTCGGCACAGTACGAGGCACTTCTGCGCGAGCAAAACGACGCGCTGGAGGCGGAGCGTATCCGCCACGAACAGGAACTCGTCGAACAGGAGCGCCGCATCCGCATGGAGCAGGAGGAGCTCTTCCGCAAGCGCGAGCAGCAGCTTCTTCACCAAAACTATCTCAATCTCGTAAACGCCCCTCCCGTGGAAAAGAAGGAGGAGACGGAATACACCTACTTCACGCCCCCCGTTGCGGAGGACACCCCTCCCGCTCCGCCCCAGCCCGACGAGCGCGAATATCGCTCCGTCGTGCAAAAGCTGTATGAGAACAGCGTGCAGGGCGACGCGGACAGCTCCCCCGCCATCGAACGCGCCCGCTCTCTGGACGGCATCGCATTTGACGACATCGAGGCGCGCGCCGCGGAGGACGGCATCAAGATCACGACGGCGGGCGCAAAGACGCGCACGCAGGAACAGCAGTCGGAGAGCATCGTACACAAGGGCAAGGCGCTCTTCCTCTCCGCCCTCGTCGTCTTTTTCCTCTCCATTCTCGAAGGCGGCATCGTGCTCGGGCTGGTGCGCGAATATCACATTCCCGTCTACCTGCCCTACCTCATGTGGGGACTCGCCCTCGCGCTGCTGCTTGCAACGGGACTTGCCTTTGCCAACCACTACGGCGAACGCGCGCTCAGGCGGTGCGGCCCCGTGCTGGTAAACGCCATCGTCTCCTATGTGCTCGTCGTCATTCTCGCGCTCATCATTGCGCTGGGCGTGAATATCGACTTCAACAGCCCCGGTCAGCTTGCTTCCTACGTCGTAATCCCCATCATCTACTTCTTCTCCATCGTGGTGTTCGGCGTGGTGTACTACCTGCAAGTTCGCCCCAAACGTTAAACAATAAAGTAAGAGCGTGGAATCTCGTCCACGCTCTTTTTTTTTACTTGGAATGTTTCTTTGCCTGCTTTTCCGCGTACTTTTTTGCCTTGGCGCGCCTCTTTTGCAGTTTGCGCTGATTCTTTTCCTGCTCGCGCTCGTTGAGTTCGTAAATGGACATATAGTGACGGGAGCGGCGCTGCTCGGGAGGCGGAAGCTGCATATAGTCGCCGTACGAGGGGCGCAGGAAGCCGTCGATGTTCTCCACGACGGAGAAAGTCTTGCCTTCGAACTCGATGGTCTTGTAGGAGTCGAACACATCGCACTCGAACACCCATTCCTTCTTCATCATGCGGTGGATCCCGCGGCGCGGGCTGTTTTCATAGGGATAGCTGAGCGCCATCTCGTTGAGTTTGCGCACGGCGCGCTTGCGCCCCACGAAGATGTTCACGCCCAGATACAGCCACCAGCCAATGATGTAGGCGAACACCCCCCACCAGCGATCCATCGTGTACCATTGGCACATCCCTGCGAGCGTGATCCAGCGGCGCTGACGTTTGCACAGCGCGGCAGCCTCCTCGTCCGTTCCCGGCATGCCGTCGATGGGGAAAATATCGAGATAGAGGTAGGGCGCCTCGATGTGGTTGGGCGTCTTGAGCGGGTAGTTGGTGTCCAGCAGCTTGACGAAGTTGTAGTACGTCTTGCTTCCCCTGTCCTCGGTGAGTTCGTAGCGGTCGCTAAGCACGCCGCCCGCGCGCACGATCTCGATGAAGCGCTCGTAGTCGGGACGCGGCATACACACGTCCGCATCGTCGTCCCACGGGATAAAGCCCTTGTGGCGCACGGCGCCGATGAGCGTTCCGTAAGCGATGGTGTAGCGCAGGTTGTGTTCACGGCAGATTCGATCGAACTCCTCCATCAGCCCCACCAGCTTGAGTTGCATCTCTCGCAGTGATAACTTTCTCATAACTTTCTCCTCTTGAACGGCAAATCGCGCCTTCCCTTTCGCGCGAAGCGCCGCATTAAAATTGCATAATAAATTGGCGCGCGACCGCAGTCACCGCCAATTTATGCTCTTTTGTTATTTTCTCTTGCCCAAAAGGCGCTGCACGAAGGGAGGCAGCTTGCGATCGGAAGCGGGCGCCTTCTCCGTCTCCTCGGGAGCGGGCTGAGGCGCGGGTTCCTGCACGGGGTGCATCACGGGCGCAACGGGTTGCGGCGCGGGCTGAGGCGCATACGCTCTTGCCGCGGCGGGTGCAGCCTGCTGCGGCTGCGTTGCGAAGGGCGAAACGGGTTCGTGCGCGACCGTCGCCGTGTGTGCGGGCGCTTCCTCCCGACGGTTTTCGCGGAAGGCGAAGGGATTTACGGCGCGAACGGGCTCTGCCTGCTGCGCGGGCGCCTCGTTGCGCTCCTCCGAGGACGGGAAGCCCGTTGCGATGACGGTGACTTCCACTTCGTCCTGAATGTTTTCATCGATGCACGCACCGAAGATGATGTTTGCGGAATAGTCGACCACGCTGTGGATGAGGCTCGCCGCGGTGCGCACTTCGTCAAACGTGAGGTCGTGTCCGCCCACCACGTTGAGAATGACGCCCGTTGCGCCCTCGATGGTCGTATCGAGCAGCGGGCAGTTTACGGCAAGGCGCACCGCCTCGACGATGCGGTTCTCGCCCGTCGCCACGCCAACGCCCATGTGCGCCAAGCCCCTGTCCTTGAGGATGGTGCGCACGTCTGCAAAGTCAAGATTGATGAGCGCGGGCGTCACGATGAGGTCTGCAATGCCGCGAATACCCTGTTTG
>CALVTZ010000119.1 GCA_944363255.1 uncultured Clostridia bacterium | reverse complement strand
CAAGACGCTGCCCGTAAAGGCGCGCATCGCCGCGCTCAAAAAGCTGCGCAACGCCATTCGCGCGGCGGAAGAGGAGGTGTGCGCGGCGCTCAAAGCCGACCTCGGCAAGAGCGCGTTTGAAAGCTATATGTGCGAAGTGGGGCTCACGCTCTCGGAGATCGGGTACATGATCAAAAACGTGCGCCGCCTTGCAAAGGAGCGCCGCGTGAGAACGCCGCTCTCGCAGTTCGCCTCGCGCAGCTATAAAAAGCCCTCGCCCTACGGCAACGTGCTCATCATGAGCCCGTGGAACTATCCCTTCCTGCTCACCATCGAGCCGCTCGTCGACGCCATCGCCGCGGGCAATACGGCGATCGTCAAGCCCAGCGCCTATTCGCCCGCCACGAGCGCGGTGATGGAAAAGCTCATCTCGGCGTGCTTCCCGCCCGAATACGTGGCGGTGTTCACGGGCGGGCGCAGGGAGAACGCCGCGCTGCTCGACAAGAAGTTCGATCTCATCTTCTTCACGGGCAGCCAGGCGGTGGGCAAGGAGGTGCTGCGCCGCGCCGCAGAGCATCTCACCCCCGCGGTATTGGAGCTGGGCGGCAAGAGCCCGTGCATCGTGGACGACTCCGCCAAGATCGCGCTCGCCGCAAAGCGCATCGTGTTCGGAAAATTCCTCAACTGCGGGCAGACGTGCGTCGCGCCCGACTATATCCTGTGCGACCGCAAGATCAAGGAGCAGCTCCTCTCCGCCATTCGCCGCGAGATCAGCGCGCAGTTTGGCGACGCGCTCAAAAATCCCGCCTACGGCAAGATCGTAAACGAGAAGCACTTCGACCGCCTTGTGGGGCTCATCGACCAGAGCAAGGTGGCTTACGGCGGGCAGTTCGACCGCGCGCGGTGCAAGATCATGCCAACGGTACTCGAAAACGTGACCACGGCGGACGCGGTCATGCAGGAGGAGATCTTCGGCCCCGTGCTGCCCGTGCTCACCTACGACACCTTCGAGGAGGTCGTGCCCTTTGTCGCGGGCAGGCAAAAGCCGCTCGCACTATATATCTTCTCGCAGAACAAGCGGCACATCCGCGCGGTGACGGCGGGTTGCTCGTACGGCGGCGGGTG
This sequence comes from uncultured Clostridia bacterium, assembly GCA_944363255.1. GTDB lineage: Bacteria > Bacillota > Clostridia > Christensenellales > Borkfalkiaceae > Gallimonas. The sequence goes on along the minus strand of CALVTZ010000119.1, from coordinate 3,267 downwards.
CGTCAACGACGTCGTCATCCACCTTGCGACGAGCGAGCTGGGCTTTGGCGGCGTGGGGGAGAGCGGCATGGGCGCCTACCACGGCAAGGCGGGCTTTGCCGCCTTCTCGCACGAGAAGAGCATGGTGGATAAAAAGACCTTCTTCGATCTGCCCGTGCGCTATCAGCCCTACACCAAGGGCAAGCGCAGGCTGCTGCGAATGTTTCTCAAATAAAAAAAGCCCCGACCGCAGGCGCGGTCGGGGTGATTTTTTTGTGTCAGATCTGCTCGATCTTGATGAGGGAGGAGTTGCCGCTCGTGCCGTTGGGCGTGCCGCCCGTGATGACGATGACGTCGTCCTTCTTGACGAGGGCGGAGTCGCGCGCCGCACACTTGGCAAAGTGGAAGAGCACGTCCACGGAGTTGTATTCCTCGCTCAACATGGGCAGAACGCCCCAGCTGAGCGCAAGTTTCTGATAGCTTCTTGCGTCCGTCGTCATGCCGATGATGTCGATCATGGGGCGGAAGCGGGAGATCATTTTCGCCGTGCTGCCCGTGCGCGTGCATACGACGATCGCCTTTGCGTTCACGTCGCTTGCAAGCAGGCAGGCGGAGTGGGAGAGCGCGTCTGCAATGCCGCGAATGAGGTAGTCGCCGTCCGCCAGCTTTCTTATGAACTTCTGGCTGCTCTCTGCCTGAATGGCGATGCGCGCCATCGCCTTCACCGCCTCCACGGGGTATGCGCCCGCCGCCGTCTCGCCCGAGAGCATGATCGCGCTCGAACCGTCGTACACGGCGTTCGCCACGTCGGAGATCTCCGCACGGGTGGGGCGGGGCTGCTTGATCATGGATTCGAGCATCTCCGTCGCGGTGATGCAGCGCTTGCCCGCAATGCGGCAGGCGGAGATGATGGTCTTTTGAATGTCGGGCAGTTCCTCATAGGGGATCTCCACGCCCATGTCGCCGCGGCCGATCATGATCCCGTCGGATACGGCGAGGATCTCATTCAGGTTGTTCACGCCCGCGCGGTTTTCGATCTTCGCGATGAGGTCGATGTCGTCCGAACCGTGCTCGTGCAGGAAGTTCCTCACGTCGATGAGGTCTTGCGCCTTGGAGACGAAGGAGCACGCCACAAAGTCCACGCCCTGCTCGATGCCGAAGAGCAGATCGCGCTTATCCTGTTCGGAGAGGTAGGTGAGGTGCAGCTGCTTTTCGGGGAAGAACATACTCTTGCGGTTGGAGAGCTCGCCGCCGATGAGCACGGTGCAGTGCACGTTGGGCGCCTTCACCTTCTTCACCTCGAACACCATGAGCCCGTTGTTGAGCAAAATCTTGTCGCCGGGCGCCATGTCCTCGCAGATGCCCTTGTAGGAGACGCTCACGCGCGTCTCATCGCCCTCCACGTCCTCCGCGGTGAATGTGAACTCGTCGCCCTCTTTGAGGAGGATCTTGCCCTCCTTGAAGGTCTTGATGCGGAATTCGGGGCCCTTGGTGTCAAGGAGAATGGGCAGGGGGATCTTCTTTTGTTCGCGCACGCGCTTGATCATGGCGATCTTCTTCGCGTGCTCCTCGTGCGTGCCGTGCGAAAAGTTGATGCGCGCAACGTTCATGCCCGCATCCGCCATGGCGGAGAGGATCTCCTCCGTATCGGAGGCAGGGCCAAGCGTACAAACGATCTTCGTCTTCTTCATAGATGTCCTTTCAAATCCTTTTGTCAATTTTTACGCTTATATTTTACCATATCCTGCGTAAAAAACAAGCATTTTTTTATAGTTTGTGCTATAATATTTATGATCCGAGCGGGCTACGCGGTCGCGGCGTACCTCTGAGTACGATGAGGAAAGTCCGGGCATCGCAGGGCAGGACGCCTGATAACGTCAGGTGAAGGCGACTTTAAGGACAGTGCAACAGAAATAAACCGCCGCGCTTTTGCGCGGTAAGGATGGAAAGGCGAGGTAAGAGCTCACCGACGGGACGGTAACGCCCCGTGCCATGTAAACCCCGTCCGATGCAAGTTTGGGCTTCGTTCACATAGGGCTGCCCGTCCGAACGGAGCCGTGAATAACGCTTGAGCTTATCGGTGACGGTAAGCCTAGATAAATGACCGCGCTCGACAGAACCCGGCTTACAGGCTTGTCTCGGATCAACTTTGAAAGTAAGGTGCCCGCGGAGTATCTCCGCGGGCATTTATCGTATCGTGGTTTTGCAAAATGGTTAAGGCTTCCCCCCGGGGGGAAGCTGTCGCCGCAGGGGACGGATGAGGGGTGAGGGCGCGTATTCCAGATGGGTATATGCGCACATAAGAAATAACCATTCGGCGCGCCATGCGGTCCTGCGTTTGCGCCTTGACAAGGGCGGCAAGGGGGCGTATAATATTTTTAAGTCTGATCATGGAGGAATGGAGATGAAAGTATTGCTGTTCAACGGCAGTCCCAACGAGAAGGGCTGCACTTATACCGCCCTCAGCGAGGTGCAAAAGACGTTGCGCGAGGAGGGCGTGGAGAGCGAGATCGTGTGGGTGGGCAAGAAGCCCGTAGCGGGCTGCATCGCCTGCGGAAGCTGCCGCAGCAAGGGGGCGTGCGTGTTCGGCGACGGCGTGAACGCGCTTGCCGCCCGTCTTGACGAGTTCGACGCGCTCGTCGTGGGCTCGCCCGTGTACTACGCGGGGCCCAGCGGACAGAGCACCGCCTTCCTGGACAGGCTCTTTTACAGCGCGGGCAAAAAACTTGCGGGCAAGCCGGGGGCGGCGGTCGTCTCCTGCCGCAGAGGGGGCGCGTCTGCCGCCTTCGATCGGCTGAACAAGTACTTCCTCATCAACAATATGTATGTGGTGGGTTCGCAGTATTGGAATCAGGTGCACGGCAACACGCCCGAGCAGGTGTTGCAGGACGAAGAGGGCTTGCAGACCATGCGCACGCTGGCACGCAACCTCGCGTGGTTGCTCAAGTGCATGGAGGCGGGGAAGAAAAACGGAGTACCCATGCCCGCAACCGAGGCAAAAATCATGACGAATTTCATTCGGTGAGAGTTTGAGATGCGCACCCCACAGAGGTGATGCGCAGAACGCACCTCTGTCTTCGCAAAAATCTTTGCTGCACAAATCTTTTTGCGATGTTTTTCGCTCTAAATTACTCGCGCAAGCAAAACCACGCTTTTGCGATGTTTTTTTCCAAATTACTTGCGCAAGGAGGGTTCCCCTCCGCCCGCGCACTTAATTTGTCATTTATGACTTTTGGGGGAAAAGGTGAATGTGCGCTGCGCGCACAGAGGAAAAACGCGCCGCGCAAG